>JACRMK010000021.1:0-17490 GCA_016235055.1 Chloroflexota bacterium
CGTCTGCTGGCGGAGGACGAGTGGCACGTGTATTTCTGCCAGCATGCGCTGGGCAGCCTCAATCTACGCACGCACAGCACCACTGGCCATGTAACCTATGTCCCCGAACGAGTGTAAACCATGTCTCCGGTCCATACACTTCGTTGGGAGGGGGCCGGGGGGAGGGCAGCATTACTTGCTCGTCGTGTCGGTTTGCGTGACAAGCACCTGAGCACCAGCGCTTGACAAGCCGCAATTGGAAAGTACCCGTCCAAAGGCAAATTGAGAATTGCTGTAGCGCCACGGGCGCGGCGATTTGCGAGGCATCGTGCATCGCTATCGTAATTGCCCACGTGCCAGCTGATTGGACGTTCGATTGAACGCGGGTACGACACGGTCAACCAGCCCGTCATTCCGGCGTGTTTTTGGCAGGAATCCACTATACCGGACTGTCGCTGCCATGCAGAAATGTTGTCAGGGTGGATGCCGGCTAACACCATTCTGGTATGACGCCCTGGTGCCCTCCGACAATCTCTCGGAGTACCTAGTCGCTGGGTGTCCTTTGCGTCACCGCCCGCGAACGGTTATGATGAACTAGACTTCGTCAGCGCAACTGTGGAGGCGCGGAATGGTCAACAAGCGAGACTTCCGAAAGATCAACAATTACCTATGGGAACTGCCGGTCACCTATCGGGAAACCATGCGGGTGCCGGCACGGTTGTACGCCGATAACGATCTGCTCGAAGACTGCCTTAAGGACCGCTCGGTCGAGCAACTGGTCAACACGGCGACCCTGCCCGGCCTGGTGGGCTACACGCTGGCGATGCCGGACATCCATCAAGGCTACGGCTTTCCGGTTGGGGGCGTGGCGGCGACGGACGCGCGCACCGGCGTGATTTCGCCGGGCGGAATCGGCTACGACATCAACTGCGGCGTGCGCCTGCTCGCGACCAGCCTGGATCGCGAAGAAGTAACGCCCCATCTCAGCCTGCTGGCATCCGCGCTCTACCGCAACTGCCCAAGCGGCGTCGGCACGGCCGGGCATGTGAACCTGACGAATGCGCAACTGGACGAAGTGCTGGAGCGCGGCGCGCTCTGGGCATTGAAGCACGGTATGGCGCGCGAAGAGGATCTGGAGTTCACCGAGGAGAACGGCACGATGCCCGGCGCGCGCGCCGACAAGGTCAGCGCGCATGCGAAAGACCGCGGGCGCGATCAACTCGGCACGCTCGGCGCCGGCAACCACTTTATTGAAGTGGACGAGGTTAGCGAGGTGTTCGACGCCGAAGGCGCCGACGCGCTCGGCCTGTGCCTCGGTCTGGTCGTCGTGCAGATTCACTGCGGGTCGCGCGGGTTCGGCCACCAGGTCTGCACCGACTATGTGCGCGATTTCCAGAGCGCCATCAAGCGCTTCGGGATCGTCCTGCCCGACCGCGAACTGGTCTGCGCACCGCTCGACTCGCCGGAAGGCCGCGACTACCTCGCCGCGATGACCGCCGCTGCCAACTTCGCCTGGTGCAACCGGCAAATCCTCACCCACGAGGTGCGGCAGGCGTTCGAGCAGTCACTGGCCGGCAAAGTGCGCGACTGGGGTGTGCGGCAGGTGTACGACATCGCGCACAATATCGCCAAGGTCGAAGAGCATCACCCGGACGGCGGCGCGGCCGTGCGCGTTTGCATGCACCGCAAGGGCGCCACGCGCGCGTTTGGCCCCGGCTCGCCAGTGCTGCCTGGGGACTACCGCAAGGTCGGACAGCCGGTATTCGTGCCCGGCTCGATGGGCACCTCGTCATGGGTGCTGCTCGGCACGGCTGGGTCGATGACCCAGTCGTTCGGCTCGACCTGCCACGGTGCGGGACGCGTCCTGAGCCGCACCGCCGCGAAGAAGCAGGTGCGCGGGGAGGATTTGCGCAGCCAGATGGAGCGCGACGGCATGGTAGTGCGCGCCGGCAGCATGTCCGGATTGGCCGAAGAAGCGCCGATGGCCTACAAAGATGTGGATCGCGTCGTCAACGTCGTCTGTGGCGCCGGCATTGCGCGCAAAGTTGCGCGCCTCAAGCCGATGGCCGTCATCAAGGGATAAGAGGAGACGTGGCGCGGAGGTGGGGGAATAACGAGGTGAGTCATGCGGCTTCGGTATGCCGTTAGCGTCGGGCACAAGGCAATGATGGCCTGGCCGTGCGCCGTTTTTTCTGTGTTGCTTTGGAGCGGCTTGCATAGTCATTAAGCACGGTAACACAGTGTCATGCCCACAAGCGTCGGGACCGGTCGCTGACCCGCTCGATGCAGCCAGTTGTGGGGAGTGAGTGTGCTCGGAAACCGCGAAAAATGGCTCTAGCCCCTATTCTGATAACCAACCCACCATATTGATAGTCTCGGACTTGAAGCTAATCACGTCGCGTTCGCTCCCGTCCGCGCCATTCGCAATTGATATCGTGACGGTGTGCTCATATCCGATCAAATGCGACACAATCAACTGGTTGTCCTTGATGTCTCCTATCCAAACGCCATCGAACACACCGGTGTCGTCAACCAGCCCCATCTTTCTCGCCAGTAATGTTGCCCCCAGCGTCTTGTGGAATGAATTGGGATCAATGTACTGGACATGGTTTGCCGATACATGGTAGATCTGGCAATCCGAGCCAGGGATGAACCCAATTCGTTGAGGCCGGTGCTCCTTGGAGATCAATCCCGTGCCGTCATTGATCTCCATGTTCCTCAGATCCGCGTCGCCGAAGGTGAGCGAAGGCTTGCCTAGAAATATATCTCCACGCTCATTCCTAACCATGGTGAAAGGGCCGCGCTGGCAACCATCGATGACGTACCATCGCTGGGCAGTATCTCGGACGGTTGGCTGATTATCGTTCAATGTGACCAGAGTGGTCGTATCCTCGCGCACGTCGCTGAATTTTTCGGGAAAAAGTGCGACTCTTTGGAAAAGCAAAAGGTCTGGCGAAATCCAATCTCCACAACCCCTAACCTCATATTCTCGCCAGGCCGGTACATTCGATTGCTTAGGGTCGCGGTAGAGGGCGGATTTGCCTTGATAGATGCGAGTCGAATGCCCAGCCAGATCAAAGTTCAAAATGACGCCATCAATGACGGTTGTGAAATTGGCGCTTGTCGGCGCCCATGATAGACATGCTGAATTGTGGTTATCGGGGACAATAGTCAGAGTTTCCCGCTTGCGCAGGTCATACAGCTTTACCTTGTTCTCGAGAAAAGCATTGTACAAAATGTACGATTTATCAGGCGACAGAGTGACGGCATTGGCATCCTTGATGATCATCTTCGCCGCTGGAGCTTGACTTGCGTTACTCAGTGGCAGCTCATAAACATTCCGTTCGTCCTTGTAGATCAGTCGTCCAGACAGAGCGGGCGGTTTCGGGGTTGATGCGCCACCACACCCCATTAGCGGCAAGAGCCCTATCCACAAGAAAACTGCCAATGGAAAAAGCTTGTGTCGAGCCATGGGCACCTCCGGCGCGTAGTGGGCTGATCGTTCTCTGCGGCTTAAAGCGTCGCGTCGTGAAACACGAATGCTCGCAACGCACGCAGCAAGACACCAAAGTGCATGCACATTCCAATCTGCCAATCAACCTAGAACAATCACGCCATGGGCGAGCTTGGAAGGCCTTCGTGCGTCCTCATCGGCACGTATATAAGGAATCCGTGAGATTGGAGGCTCGGCGGAAAGAAAACATTCTACCCGGAAAGGACCGCGTGTCATTCCGATAACTGCCAACCCGTCATTCCCGATTGCGCAGGAATGACGGGTTGGCATGGGTACAGCGAATGAAGTCGCCTCGTACCCGTATAGTCTGCAAGACGCTCAGTGTCATGAACTGGCGGTCATCCGGTCATCTTGTCAGGTCTCTACTCCGCGACGTGGATAAAGATGACGCCCGCCTGGATGTTGTCCTTCAGCGGTGAACCGGCGATGCTGATGCTCTTGAACGGCTTGATCAGCGGCGCGCTATCCTTGTCGTAGGCTGCCTGCTCCGACTTGGGTAGCATCGCGCGGTACACGTCCGCCAGGCGCTGGATGCTCACGTAGCTGCGTCCGGTGTTGGAGGCCGGCAGGTACTTGGTCGCCACGCCAAACTCCGCATCCTTCGAGAGCGATGCCTTGCGCGCATCCACCGCGGCGGTGAGCACATCCTCGGCGCTGCCTATGACGAGGAAGCCCTCGACAAATCCGTAGCCGACCGTCACACCCTGCGCCTCAAGCCCTTTGACGACCTGCATATCCACACCGTTCACCTTCTTGGCCGCAAACTGAATGCCCTGCTTGCCCAGCGCCAGCGCGATCTTCGTCAACTTGTCGGAGATCGCTTTCTGGTCCTTGGCCTCGAACATCAGCAGCAGGCCGACGCCAGGCGCGGTCGGACCCGCCGCTGCCAGCGGCTTGGCAGGCACCACATCCATGGCGAACTCGCCGGTCATCCATGAGATCACGTCGTCGCCGACGTCGATGCCGGACTGTTTCTTGAGATCAGCCAGCGCCTGGTCAAACGATTTCTTGGTCTGCGCGTCGCGCGAGATCACGTCCAGATAGTAATCCCAGTAGGCTTTGATGTTCTGCCCCGACACCGCGACCATCGCCGTGCCCGGCGTGCCGTCAAGCGCCTTGCTGGCATTCGCCCCCTGCGACGTGATCATTGCACGCGTGGCATTGGTCAACTTCGCGCTGTCGATGCCGACTACGGAGTCGATGCGGATACCGTCCTCGACGAAGCCCAGCGACAGCGCCAGCCCGCCGTAGGCCGCCAGGTCTTCGGCTGCCGGGTTGTTCGGCTGGCCGGCCATCGCCTGCTGCATAATCGACTTCATGTCCACAACCATCGTCAACGCCCGGTCTTTGGGCAATTTGGCGACGAGCGCCTTGTAGCTCTCTTTGCTCTTCAGGCTGGCTTTTTCGCCGGCCACCTTCGTGTCGATCGCCTTCTTGAGCGCGTCGGGGTTGTCCGACACCATGACCTGGCCCTGGAACGTGGCAAAGGCGGTGACCGAGTCCGGCGCGCGCGTTGAACTGGCCTTGCGCCGCCCGATCGCGATCGTCGCGCCCTTGTATTGCTCTTCCGTGTAGGTGGCGCCCTTGCCTTCGTCCGACTTGCGAAGGCGCGCCAGCACCTCGTCGGACTTCTTCACGTCGCGCGTCGAGGCAAAGACGACCCACTTGGCCTGCGCCACGGCTGTTGAACTGGACGCGGCGGAAGCGGGCGGCAGTTCGAACAACGCGACTCCGGCATCGCCGCCAATCCACGGCTTGATGTCACGCTCAAAGTTAAAGTCGCTGTCTGCGCCCTGGCCCGCGCCCTGCTTGGCCAGTTCATCGATCCGGCGTTTGAACTCCGGGTTCTTGTCGAACACCGCTTGCATCTTGGCATAGCCGGACATCTGCGAGAAGTTAGGATTGATGCCGACATACATCGGCGCTTCGGACGGCACGAAATCGATCGAGGCGGCCTCGCTCTTGAGCCCGAGCACCTGCGCGAATTGGGAAACGACGTTGTCGGGCGCCATCAGCACGGCGCCGATGGCGGCCGCACACAGGCAGATGAACAGGATCAGGCAGCCGCCACCGATCAGGAGCCAGTTGGGGCCTTTGCGGTCGGCCTTATCGAATGAGGTGCTCATGCTGTGTATTCCTTTCCGGCGGCGCGACGACTACCGCCATCCGAGCCACGACGTGGTTTTGCTACCGGTCAGTCTATCACGCATCAAGAGCGCTGGCAAGCATGCCACAGCGCATACCGCGGCCGCCGCGCCGAAGATCTCCGCCAGCACTTGCACGCTGACCAGGCGCGTCTGCTCGAACAGCAGGCGCGCCGCATGCGAGTCGCTGAAGTTGACCGGCGGCAGCGCGGCGGTCAGCGTGTTGAGCCGCCCGATGCCCCAGGTGGTTAGCACCGCCAGCCCGAGCGCCATGCCGATCAGCCGCATGATCAGTACCAGCGAGGACGCCACGCCGCGCTGCGTCTCGCCGGCCGAGTTGATGACGGCCGACGCCAGCGGCGAGATGACGAAGCCGATTCCCGCACCGCCAAGCGCCAGCGGCAGCGCCATGTCTCCGAGCGTGACACCCATTCGCCAGCCGCTCATCAGTATAAAGCCGGCGCCCGCCAGGATCAGTCCGGTCACGGCCGGCCAGCGGTAGCCGGCGCGCCCGGCCGATGCGCCCCCGACCAGCGACCCGGCGACCATGCCGAGCGTGAATGCTGCCAGCGCCAGGCCGCTCTGCAATGGGGCGGCGTCTATCGTGGGCGCGACGGCGATATTGATGAACAGCGGCACATTGACCATCGCGATGATGAGCGCCGCGCCGACGAAGAAGTTGGCCAGGCACGCGGCGCTGAACGTCCGGTCGGCGAACAGGCGCACGTCGATCAGTGGATGGGGCGTTGACCGTTCGCGCCAAACGAAGGCGGCCAGCGTCAGCAATGCCAAAGCTACCAGCGGCCCGGCCCATGGGCTGAGGCCGCTCTGCCCGGCAAACAGCGAGCCGCCGCCTTCGTCTTGTGTGCCGGTGAACGCCAGCGTCAACGCCACCAACGCAACGGTGCTGAGTACCAGCCCGGGCAGGTCTAGCGTGCGCCAGTCGCGCGATGCGGTGAAGGCCGGTCGCTCCGCGGCCGCCTGCGGTCGCATCAGCCGCCACAGCGCAAACGCAATCAGCAGGCTGAACGGCAGATTGATGAAGAAAAGCCAGCGCCACTGCGCCAGCACAACCATCGCCGCGCCATAGAGCGGGCCGACGACCCAGCCGGCCGTATCCACCGCGCCAACGATGCCGAGCGCCCAGGGCCGCCGCGCCGGGGGCATGGCGTCGGCGACAAACGCCATCGTGACCGGCACCATCGCACCCGCGCCCAGCGCTTGCAGCGCGCGTCCGGCGATCATCACATCCAGTGCCCGCGCCAATCCGGCCACGAGCGACCCGACCGCGAACAACGCCAGCGCCGCGAAGAACGCACCGCGCCGCCCGGCGATATCGGAGATGCGACCCATCGCCGGCATCGTGACCGTGTACGCGATCAGGTACGCGTTGACGATCCACGCCGCCTGCCCCAGCCCCGTGCGCAACGGTATCTCCAGGTCAAAGATGACCTGCGGCAGAATCGTGCTGACGACCGTCAGATCGCTCGCGGCGACGAACACGCCGGCGAGCATGGCGAGGAAGATCAGGCGTTGCATCATGACAGGATGAAGAGATGACGGGATGACAAGGTGACAAGGTGACCGGGCGACTGGGTGACGAAAAGCTATTTCTTTATTGCAGGCGGTGTTTTGGCCGGCGATCCATCAGATTGCAGAACCCATGTCTCGGGATGATTGATCATGCCGACGAGCGTGCTAATGATCGCATTATAGTCTCGGTACAGCAACTTTCCTGTTTCGCTCGGCAGGTAGGCGCATTTTACGGCGAACTCCAGCCAGACTTGCGTCTCAGCCGCTTCGCTTTCGGCATCCGACAGTTTGCTGATAAAGTACGCTTCGAAGCGGCGACGACGCCAAGCCTCGGCAATATTCGCGGCCGTCGAGCGAGACGAACGCCGAATCTGATCGGTAAGCGAATACGTCTCCTCTTTCGGGAACGACCGCGACCTTTCGAAGATCGTCATAGCCGCGTCGAATGACTTCTGATACACCTTCAATTCTCGATGCGTTCGTATCTTGTCGGCCATTAGCCACCTCGCACAACCTTCGTCCTTCCCGTTGGATGGGCGTTCAATGTTCCCGTTTCACCCTGTCGCCTTGTCACCTTGTCACCTTGTCATCCTGTCATCTTGTCATCCTGTCATCCTGTCATCTCTTCATCTTGTCACCTACGTCACCCCGTCACGGCATTGGCGCTTCAATCGTCACCGGTTGGTCGAAGGCGGAGAGGATGATGTCCCATTCGGTTGGGTCGGCGGTCGCTGACTCGCGCTCCGTCAGATGCACTTTGCGCAGCATGAAATCGTCCGCGCCAACCCAGAGCGTGAAGCTGACCTGCGCGCCCGTAACCATATACGCGGTCATCGGCGCCACATCGGTGCCGGCCAGGCTGCCCGTCAGCCGGTAGTGGCTCTTCCCGTCAAGCGATTCATCGGCGCCGCGCGACAGCCCTTCTACGCGCTTCAACAGCGTCGCGAGGCCAGCATTCGCGTCGAACAGCACGGCCGGGTTGTAGCCCCAGCCGGCCGGCGCCTCTTCCCAGCGGCCGGTCAGCGGATTGGTGAGCCACTGCTTCATACCAATGCCGACGGCCTTGACGTCCACGTTGATGCCGGGCAGCGTCACGCGGATGACCGACTGCGCCCGGTCGGGCCGGAGCACGTCGCCCGAGGCGCGCCGGAGCACCAACTGGCCGAGTGGGTCGATTGTCTTGCGCTGGCCGCTGACCTCGATGGCAAAGTGAAACGAACGGACGGCGGCCATCTTGTCCGCGGCGCGTTCGGCGATCTGCGCAGCGCTCAACGGCGGCGGCGTGGGCGCGCAGGCCGCCAGCATCAAACATACAAGCCCGAGCAGCCAGAGCGCCCGGATCGGCCACTTGCCCGCCTGCCTATTGCTGCTGCGTATAAGGTCGCTTGTCATAGTGAGCCTGGAAAAACAAAAGCCACAGACGGCTGCGGGCGCGGCATGCTGCTGGTCGCCGTCCCGCCGCCATCTGTGGCCTTGAATCCGCCGGGCGCGTGCGCCTAGCGGAAGTTGTAGCGCATGAGCTCGTTCTTCACTTCGCCGATGGCGCGCGTGACTTCGATGCCGCGCGGGCACGCCTCGGTGCAGTTGAAGACCGTGCGGCACTTCCAGACGCCGCTCTTCTCGTTCAGGATCGCCAGGCGCTGGTCCTTGCCCTTGTCGCGGCTGTCGAAGATGAAGCGATGCGCCGCCACGATCGCCGCCGGGCCGACATACTGCGTGTCGCCCCAGAAGACCGGGCACGACGTGGTGCAGCAGGCGCACAGGATGCACTTCGTCGAATCGTCGAACCGCTCGCGGTCTTCGGACGACTGGAGGCGCTCTTTCTCCGGGGTGTCGCCGTCGTCAATCAGGTACGGCAGCACCGAGCGGTACTTCTCGAAGAACGGCTCCATGTCCACCACCAGGTCCTTGATAACCCGGAAGCCGAGGATCGGCTCGACGGTGATGGAATCCCTGGCGCTCTTCACATAGTCCTTGATCAGGACTTTGCAGGCCAGCGTGTTGGCGCCGTTGATGCGCACCGCATCCGAGCCGCAGATGCCGTGCGCGCAGGAGCGGCGCAGCGTGAATGTGCCGTCCTTGTACCACTTGACCTGGTGCAGACCGTCGAGCACGCGATCGGTCGGGTCAACCTCGACGTCGTAGTGCCCCCACCACGGGGACTCGTCCGTTTCGGGGTTGTAGCGCCGGATCTTGAAATGGACTTTCATTGTAGGATGACTCCGCTAGTCAGGTTCAGCCGCCGCAATGGCGGCCGCTTGATGGCTTTACCATTTGCCCGTTCGCCAGTATAACCGCATGCCGATCCACAGGCCGCCGGCCAATCCGAGCACCCCGCCCGCGCACAGCCCGACCAGGCACCATGCGTCGAAGAGCTGGTCAATCACCAGTTGCCCGAGCGCTTGAACAGCGACATGCCCAGCCCGACGCCAACCAGGCCGCCGAGCAGGATGCCGGCAATCAGTCCGACGATCAGCGAAACAGGCATCGGACGGCCGCCGTTAGTACTTGCGCTCCTGCGGCTGGTATGTCGTGATGCGCACCGGCTTATACTTAAGCTCGACGGCCTTCTCGCCGCGGAACGCCAATGAGTGCTTCAGGAAGTTCTTGTCGTCGCGGTTCGGGAAGTCTTCGCGCGCGTGCGCGCCGCGCGATTCCTCGCGCGCCAGCGCCGCGTCGACCGTCGTTTCGGCGCAGTCGATCAGCCAGCCCAACTCCATCGCTTCGAGCAGGTCGGTGTTCCAGCCCTTACCCTTGTCCATGATCTGCACCTTCGGGTAGCGGGCCTTGCACTCGGCAATGGTCTGCTTGACGGACTCCAGGTCGGCCTTGCGGCGGAAGACGCCGCACTTGTCCATCATCTCGACCTGCATCTTCCTGCGGATGTCGGCGCCGTTCTCGCCGCCCTTGCTGTCGAGGATCGTGGACATCTGCGCCTGCGCGTCGGCCTCAGGCGTGGCGGGCAGGTCCGGGTACGCCTTGGTTTCGGCCAGGTAGCGCGCCATGTCGATGCCGGCACGACGGCCAAAGACGAGGATGTCCACCAGCGAGTTGGTACCCAGGCGATTCCCGCCGTGCACGGAAACGGTCGCGCACTCGCCGGCGGCGTAGAAGCCCTGCAGCACCGTGGCGTCGCCATCGGCCAGCACGCGCGCATCGTTGTCGGTCGGGATGCCGCCCATCGCGTAGTGGGCCGTCGGCTCGATCGGGATGCCGTCCTTGAGCGGGTCGAGGCCCATGTACACGCGAACGAAGTCCATGATGTCGGGCAGCTTGGCGTCGATCTTCTCTTTGCCCAGGTGCCGCACGTCGAGGTAGACGTGGTCCTTCTTCGGGCCGCAGCCGCGCCCGGCGCGGATCTCCTCGACGATGAAGCGCGAGATCATGTCGCGCGGGGCCAGTTCCTTCATCGACGGCGCATAGCGCAGCATGAACCGCTCGCCGTCGCCGTTGATCAGGTACGCACCCTCGCCGCGCGCCGCCTCGGAGAGCAGGATACCCTTCGCGTAAATACCGGTCGGATGGAACTGAAAGAACTCCATATCCTCCATCGGCACGCCGCGCCGGTAGGCGAGCGAGACGCCATCGCCGGTCAGCGAGTGCGCGTTGGACGACACGCGGAACATCTTGCCAAAGCCGCCAGTCGCGAACAGCACCGCCTTGGCATGGAACGTGTGCAACTCGCCAGTCTTGATTTCGAGCGCGATGACGCCACGGCAGATATTGTCCTTGACGATGAGGTCAATGACGTGAAACTCGTTGAAGAAGTTGACCTTCTGTTTAACACACTGCTGGTACAGGGTCTGCAAGATCATGTGGCCGGTGCGGTCGGC
Source organism: Chloroflexota bacterium (assembly GCA_016235055.1). Lineage (NCBI taxonomy): Bacteria > Bacillati > Chloroflexota > Chloroflexota bacterium. The sequence continues at coordinate 11,004 of JACRMK010000021.1, forward strand.
TGCGTAGACGGCGCGATAGACCGGCACGCGCTTTTTCTTGAGCGGGTCGGGGTTCGGGTCGTTGGGGTCGGGTTTGGTGTGGCCGCCGAAGTAGCGCTGGTCGAGCCTGCCATCGGGCGTGCGGTTGAACGGCAGGCCCATATGCTCCAGTTCGTAGATGGCCAGGATCGCCTCCTGCGCGAGAATCTGCGCCGAGTCCTGGTCCACCAGGTAATCGCCACCTTTGATGGTGTCGAACATGTGCCATTCCCAGTGGTCCTCTTCGACGTTGCCGAGCGCCGCGCACGCGCCGCCTTGCGCGGTGCCGGTATGCGAGCGTGTCGGGTACAGCTTGCTCAGGACGGCGACGTTGCAGCCGCGCTTGGAGAGCTCCAGTGCGCCATAGAGGCCGGCGCCGCCGGCGCCGACCACAAGGGCGTCAATTTGATGGATCATTCGAATGCTCCGCTTGATCGATAGTAGTTACAGGGGAATCGGCAGGTTGAACGGCGTGGGCATGCCGGGCCGGAACGTGAAGATGATCCACGCGCCCATGAAGATCAATACCGCCCACGCGGCCACCAGCAAGTACCAGACGACCTTCCGCCCGCGCTCGTCGGTGATGTGATCTTCCAGCACCTGGCGGCCGCCGTTCATGCCGTGCGTGAAGCCAAAAACCAGCAGGAACAGGTCGTACGTGCGCCAGAAGACGCCTTCGAAACCGGGCGCCGTCCAGCGCCCGACAATCGTATCAAACGTGATGTTCTCGACGCCGATGATGAAATGCATCCAATAGAAGTGGATCAGCGCAAGGAAGATCACCAGGAAGCCGGAAAGGCGCATGAAGAACCAGGAGTACGCCTGGAAACGCGATCCGCTGACCGGGCCCATTGCTTTCGAGTACGAGCTCATTTGCCGCCTCCCGCGATGCTGACGTTCAGACCGGCCTGCGGCGGCGCCACGTTCTGCACGAGGTACGACGCCGGCACAACCGCCCACAAGACTAGCGCGACGAGGATGCCGTACGGGTAGCCGCCGATCAGCACAAAGTCGCCGATCAGGACGTTAAACTCGCGCATCATGAACGTTGCGGCCGGAATGAACAACAGCGTGAACAAGACGAACTGGATGTAGAAAAGCGTCTTGTGGTAGCGCATGATCGCCGGGTAGAGATCCTGAACGATGATGCGCAGGCCATTCAGCGCGTGGTAGATCAGCGCGAATGCCAGGGCGACCTCAAGTAATCGGGGCAGTTGACCTTTGTAGATGAACAACAGGTTATTGTAAACCGTGGGGCCGAAAGCGACTATGAAAACATCGAGGATGTGCAGTGCCAGGAATAACAGCACACCCAGTCCGGCCACGCGATGCAAGAGATATGCCCCCTGCCCTTCGCGACCGCGATAGACGAGCGTCTCGAGTATGACCGACACGTTGCGTGTGATAAACGACACGGTCTGCTCCTCCTTTGGTGGGATGTCGGACCGGCACGCCGCTTAGACGGCTGTCCGGTACCGCTGTTTGCCGATTTCAAACAGATCGCCGCCGTGCATGTCATTGCCGACGATCGCGGGGAAACGCGAAACGCGCAGGCGGCGCACCGCCTCCGCGCCCAACTCGTCGTAGGCCACGACCTCCGACGCCTCAATGAACTGCGAGAGCAGCGCGCCCGCGCCGCCGATGGCCACGAAATAGACGGCGCGATGCTCGCAAATCGCCGCGCGCACGGCTGCGGAGCGATTGCCCTTGCCAATCATGCCTTTCAGCCCGAGCGACAGCAAGCGCGGGGTGTAACCGTCAATGCGCCCGGCCGTGGTCGGTCCGGCCGATCCGATCGGCCGTCCCTCCGGCGCGGGCGTCGGGCCCATGTAGTACAGAATCTGTCCGCGCAGATCGAACGGCAGCGGCTCGCCGGCGTCGAGCGCAACTGCAAACCGCTTGTGTGCCGCATCGCGCGCGACGTATACGTTGCCGTTAATCTCGACTTCGTCGCCGGCATGCAGGCCCGCGACTGCGGCGTCGCTCAGCGGCGCTTCAATACGCACAATAGACATAATACTAAGGTTCCACTGCCGTCCACAAGGGACAACTGTCATGTTACCAGACGGGACAATCGTCACGCGGGGTACAGCTATGTCGGCTTGTAACCGGTCTGCTTCTCGTGTTGCTGGCGAACATAAGCCCAACCACCTATGCCGCCCAGCACCAGACCAACCACGACCGAAAGCGCCGCCAGGCAGCCATCGCTCAACAGGTTAATCTGCGCCGCCTGCGGCGACACGAGGCCGGCGACCAAGCGGCCCGCCAGGCCAAACAGAACAATCACCAGCCCGGCAAGCGCGCCGCGCCGCGTGTTGCGCGCCGTCTTGGACGGGTCGTCCTTCTCGGCCGAGCCGCCCATGTACCCGCCAGCCAGCGCGGCGACCGGCAGCACACAACCGGCCGCCCAGGCCAGGCCGATGAACGCAAGGCCAAGACACACGACCAGCGAAACAACGCCGACGATGGCCGATACGCGCACATACCCTTTCATGGAAACGCACCCTCCCTACAGTTCGGCAGATTTGCTCCGCGCGCTGTGACATTGCAGATTGACCGCCACCGGCAAGCTAGCCATGTGGCACGGATAGGTCTCGACATGCACCGCCAGCGCCGTCGTCGTGCCGCCGACGCCGATCGGTCCGATGCCGAGCGCGTTGATGCGCCCCAGCAGTTCCGCCTCCAGCGCGGCGACCTCCGGGTCGGCATGCGCGCGGCCGACCGGACGCAGCAACGCCTGCTTGGCAATCGCCATCGACTTGTCGGCCGTGCCGCCGATACCGACGCCCACGATGACCGGCGGGCACGGGTTGGCACCCGAGCGATCCAGGCAGTCCACGATGAAATCCACGGCGCCCTGGCGGCCGGCCGCCGGCGTCAGCATCTGGAAGTACGACATGTTCTCGCAGCCGCCGCCCTTGGGCATGACGGTGATCTTGAATCCGTCTCCGGGCACGATGTCGGTGTGGATGATGGCCGGGGTGTTGTCGCGCGTATTCTGCCGCGACGTAAACGGGTGCGCGACGACGGACTTGCGCAACAGGCCATCGCTGTACCCTCGCCGCACGCCCTCATGGACCGCGGCGTACAGGTCGCCGCCGGCGACGTGTGCATCCTGGCCGATGTCCAGATAGACCACAGTCGTGCCGGTGTCCTGGCACAGCGGCATGTCGGTCTGGCGGGCGATCTGTGCGTTTTCGAGGATTTTTCCGAGTATGCGGCGGCCAAGCGGAGACGCTTCGTGCGCTTCGGCGTTCTGCAGCGCGCTGAGCACATCGTCCGGCAGGTAGCGCGCTGCATCAATACACAGGCGCGCTACCGTCTCGGTAACGGCGCCGGCTGATATCTCTCTCATGGGCTACTATTGACATTATACACATTTGACTGCGCCGGGGCAAGAAAAAACCAAAAAAATCTTGCCGCCGCCAACAACCACGTACCCCGCAAGTCATTCAGACTTGCGGGGTCCGCTATGCAACTTCCCATGGTATGGCAGGCACGACCCGCGCAATAACCGGATCGGCACGCCATCCGTCCCGCCCAGGGCCATTCAATAGTCGTAGTGCATGATGAAAATCCGACGAAGCGGGCGCTGAGCGGCACAAGACGCCGTCGAAGCGCGCGCATTTCCGTGTCCTTCGACAGGCTCAGGGCACGGTCGCACGGTTGGCCTTGCGACTCTTGAATCGCCCTGCCGTCCCGTCGGAGAGGTTTGCTACGGCAGGGGCGGCTTGACGCCGTCCGGAATCGGGCAGACGTAAGGCGAATCCTTCGTGCGCGCCTCAAACTCAGTGCGCGCCTTCTGCAGCAACTCGGGCTTCTGCATGAAATCGAGCGCGGCGGCGCCCAGCACCTTGCCGGCGTACAGCATGCCTTTGTGCCCGATGCTCATGCCACCCTGCGCGACCAGTTGCCACGAATGCCCTGGCGTGCCGATGGCGTGGCAGGCCGTGGTGACCTGGCCGGTCGGCACGACCCACGTCACGTCGCCTACATCGCTCGATGCCGGGAAGATCATCTCGTCGTGCACCAGCGGCATCACATTGTCGGCCAGCACCTTGCGTTTCAGGCTCTCGGCCGCCTGCTTGCCTTCGCGACCGGCCATCATGAGCGAGGTCTCGAATGAACCTTTCGGGAACGTCTTGGCCAATTGCGCCGCGAACTCGGTCTCGGCGGCGTCGAACTGCGGCGGCGTCACCACTTCCAGCTTGTCGTGCAGGACTTCGGCAATGGTATCGTTTAGCAGGATGTTCGACGTCGCGGTGCCAAACTCGACCTCCACTTCCGTGCCGGTCATCAGCGCCGCGCCCTTGGCGACGTTCTGCACGCGCTCAAGCAACTCCATCACCTGGCTGTTCTTCGGCGCGCGCACGACGTACATCGACGATGCGAAATCCGGCACGACGTTGGCCGCGCCGCCGCCATTCGTGATGATGTAATGGATGCGCGCGTCGGAGATCATGTGCTCGCGCAGATAGTTCGCGCCGACGTTCATCAACTCGACGGCATCCAGCGCGCTGCGGCCGTTGTAGGGGTCCATCGCCGCGTGCGCCGTCTTGCCACGGAAGCGAAATATGACTTTTGCCGTGGCCAGCATGTTCGCCGCGGATACCTGATTCAGATGCCCCGGATGCCAGGTCAGGCAGAGATCGGCATCTTTAAACAATCCGGCTTTGACCATGAACACCTTGGCCGAGCCACCCTCTTCAGCCGGGCAGCCGTAGAAGCGGACCGTGCCCTTGACCTCGCCGGCGTCGATCGCCTGCTTGACCGCCACCGCCGCGCCGAGGCAGGCAACGCCGAACAGGTTGTGCCCGCAGCCGTGGCCGTTACCGCCTTCCTGCAGCGGCTTGCGGTACGGCACGCGATCCTGGCTCAGTCCCGGCAGCGCATCGTACTCGCCCATGATGCCGATAACCGGGCCGCCGTGGCCATACTCGGCGACGAACGCCGTCGGGATACCGGCGACGCCGCGCTTGACCTTAAAGCCGAACTCCTCCAGCATGCCGGACAGCAGCGCCGCCGACTGCGTTTCGCGGTACAGGATCTCGGCGTAGTCCCAGACCTGGTCGGCCGCGCCAACGAGTGTGTCGCGGTTCTGGTCAATCCATTGCATTGCGTTCATTGCGTTCTCCGGTCAGAAAGTGGTTTGGAAAGCGGGCCGGCAGCGCCTCAACCGGCCTGGCCGTAGCCCATGCGGCGCAATTCGCTTTCATCCTCGCGCCAGTGTTCACGAACTTTGACGCGCAGCTCCAGGAATACCTTGCGTTCCAGCATCTGCTCGATCTGCTGGCGCGCCGACTGGCCGATCTTCTTCAGCATGGCCGCATGCGCGCCGATGACAATGCCCTTTTGTGATTCCTTCTCCACAAGCAGATGGGCCTCGACGTACAGCATGCCGTTGGGACGGTCAGCCCATTCCTCGACGACGACCTCCAGCGCATGCGGCACCTCCTGCTCCAGGAAGCGCAACGCTTGCTCGCGCACCAGTTCGCTGACGATCAGACGATCGGTCTGATCGGTCACGAGATCGGTCGGGTACATCGGCGGGCCCAACGGCAGCCGCTCGATGATCATGCTGAGCACCTTCGAAAGATTGTCGCCTCGTATCGCCGAGACGAGCATCCAGTCGGCCCACGGGCCAAGCGCCCGGTACGCGTCGCTGTGCTCGATGACGTGGGCCGGTCGCAGCGCGTCTTCCTTGTTCATTACCAGCAGCACCGGCCCGCGCGCCTGCCGCAGCAGCGAGGCGATGTGCCGGTCGGCCTCATCCGGCATCTCGGTCACGTCGGAGACAAACACGATCACATCGGCGTCCGGGATGGCGGCGCGGGCGTCGCGCACGAGCGCACGACCGAGCTTGTGCAGCGGCTGATGAATGCCGGGCGTGTCCACAAAGACGATCTGGGCATTCGGCAGCGTGAGGATACCGCGAATCTGGCGGCGCGTCGTCTGCGGCTTGGGCGAGACAATCGCAACTTTCTCCCCAACCATCGCGTTAAGCAGCGTCGATTTGCCGACGTTGGGCTTGCCAATGATGGCGACAAAGCCGGAGCGGTAATCGGCCGGCATGGTTTCGATAGGTTCAGTCATTACATCCTTGTCACTTGAGGTGTTCCCACAGCTCGCGCGTCAGTTCGATGTGGCCCATGTGGCGCGAGTTGTGGTCAATAACGTGCTGCAGGCCCCAGCGGGCCGGGCGTTCGCCTGCATAGGTATCAATCGGCCGGTCAAGATCGGCGGCGGCGAGGCCGCGCAGCACCTGCTCGTTGCGCGCGTGAACCTCGGCCAGCCGCGCCCGCCAGGCGGCCAGATTGGCGCCGGAGGCGGTCATATGGTCGGTGCGCTTGTCGCCCATGTAATACTATTTCAACTTGGCCATGTCCTCATAGCGATTGCGCAAGTGCAACTGCCGCCCCCCTCATCCCCTGGCCCCTTCTCCCCCGCGCGCGGGGGAGAAGGGGAAAAC
>JACRMK010000021.1:17534-57154 GCA_016235055.1 Chloroflexota bacterium
ACGGGGAGGTGCGCGGCGGCTACGCCGCCGCGCACCTCCCCGGAGACTTGCTCCCCCTCCCAGCGAAGCTGGGAGGGGGCTGGGGGGGGAGGGCAGAATTTGGCGGTGTGCCGTGTGCTCATGCGACATGGGGACATTTTCAATTTGAAACAGTATAAGCAATGTTGTCGCTGCCGGTATCCATGCTGGCGATCGCCTCCTGAATCCAGCACGCTTCGGAGTCGAGGATGTGCGTTGCCAGCACGAAGATCGTGTTGGCCTGCGGCGCGGGCGGCCGCCAGTCCAGCGCTTCGGCATCCAGCCCGTCGAGCATGTTCAGCAGCTCTTCGTGCAGCCCGTTCAGCACCCGGATGTACGTTTCGATTTCAGTCACGACTCGCCCTCTCTCAATGGCCCGCCGCGGCGCGCGCGGCGCGCCTGCACCTCGGCCAGACGTTTGCCGTGCAGCGGGTACAGCGTCAGGAACAGCACGCCCAACCCGAAGCCAATGGCCGGCAGCGCTGATACCGCCAAGCGGATCCCCGTATCCACGCCGGCCGGCTGACCCAGGGGGCCAAGATCGGCGTTGTAGCCCGAGGTCATCAACAAAAACGCCAGCACAGCGCCTTGCAGGACCGTGCCCGCCTTCAGCAGCAACCCCTGCATCCCGAAATACATGCCCTCGCGCCGCACGCCGGTCTTCGTCTCGTCCTCATCGATCACTTCCGACAATAGAATGTCCGGCAGAACATTCAAGCCGCCCAGGCCCAGGCCGAAAACGGCGATGGCGACCAGCGTCTGCATCACATCCTGCACGAAGCTGAACGGAATCAGCGACAGCCCCACGGCGGCGAATGCGCACATCGTGGCGGCGCGCGTGCCGAACTTGACGGCAATGCGCGCCCACAGCGATAGCGTCGCGAAGGCCATGACCATCGCCGTGCCGAGCAGAATCGTGGTCACCATACCGGCCGGCATGACCAACAACGTCGCGCCGGCCACGCTAACCGGCACATCGGCCGTGACGCGCAACACATACTTGGCGTAGAACGGCAAACCGGCCTGCAAGAGGAGCGCGCCGGTCTCTTTCATGACCTGGGCGCACATGTACGTGACGAACGTCCAGTTGCGGAAGGTGGCCGACAGCGCCTGACGCAATGGCAGCGATTCTTTGTTGCCCGCATCCGGCGTCTCAAACGAGCCGCGCAGCGACACGTACAGCGAGCCGGTCGTCAGCACGGCAAACGCCACGCCCATCACGCCCCAGCCAAAGGTGTTCGCGATCAGCGGGAGCAGCGCCACGCCGAGCACCATGCCCAGTACGCCGAACACCTGGCGCAGCTTCGAGACCTCCGCGCGATCTTCCAGCCGCACATACATCTCCGGAAACAGCGCAACATAGTTTAGCACAACGAACGTGAACATCGCGTCGAACAGCCAGAGCAGCACCAGCAGGTACACAAACAGCGAAGTCTGATCCTGCTGTATCGAGGCGGGCGTCAGCCACATCAGCGCGAAGAACACGCCCATCGGCAGGCTGCCGAACATGATCCACGGGATGCGCCGCCCCCAGCGCGTGCGCGTCATGTCCGACAACTGGCCGGCCAGCGGCTCATTCAGCGAGTTCCAGATGCCGTACAGCGCCCACGCCAGCCCCATCAGGCCGGGCGAGAGCTTGAGCACGTCGACGTAGAAGAACTGGATGTAGATCGCTACCGCGTTGCCGGTAACAGACGGCGACAGGTTGCCGACTGCGTAGAGCCACTTTCTGACACCACTCACGTCGCACCTCCGGTGGAGTTCGTTGGGGCACGCCGGCGTGCCGGGGCTGCAGGCGCTTGTTGCGATGCGCTACCGCGTTTGCACCATGGGGTCCTCCGCTTCGCCTTGGCGGCGCCAGATCTGCCAGGCCAGGCGCTCCTCCTCAGCCGTCGTCGTGACTGCGCCATCGAGCCGCGCGTCGCGCAGCGCCTCGAGGATGTCGCGAAAGACCGGGCCGCGCTTCATGCCCAAGGCGATCAGGCGGTCGCCCGTTAGCGCCGGTTTCACCGCGCGCAACTCAGCCCGATAGCGCCGTATGGCGGCACATACTGCCGGCTGGTCCGACAGCAGTTCGGCCGCGCGCAGGGCATCGTCCCCGAATGGCTCCAGCAGGCGCACCAGGCCGCTCGGGCGGGCGACCTCCGCAATACGCGCTTCCTCGCGATGCAGCGTGTTAAGCTCGGCGATGAACGCTTCCTGCGACTTGCTCAACGCCAGCCGCCGGCCAATCGATTCCGCGCTGGCCAGCGGCAGGTCGCGCGTCAGGACGCCGAGATAGACCACGGGCGGCGCGTCCGGCCACGCGGCGCGCACTTGCGCGAATAGTCGCTCGAGCGCGGGATCTGCCCGTAGCTCGGGGTGAATCGCCTGCAACACCGACAATTCGGACAGCCGATGCAGTGATTTTTGCGGCGCCGCCTCGGCAAAGATCAGGAACAGCTCGTTGTTCAGCCGCTCGCCGGATACGCGCGGCAGCAGATCGAGCGCGTCGCTGATCAACTCGGCCGTGCGCGGCTCGATGACGAAGCCAAGCCGCTGCTCGTAGCGCACGGCGCGCAGGATGCGCGTGGGGTCCTCGACAAACGACAGGTTGTGCAGCACGCGCACAAGCTTCGCACGCAGGTCGCCGACGCCGCCGAAGAAGTCGAGCAGTTGGCCGAAGCGCATCTCGTCAAGACAGATCGCCAGCGTGTTGATCGTGAAGTCGCGCCGGTGCAGGTCCTGCTGGATCGAGCTTGACTCGACCTGCGGCAGCGCCGTCGGGTGCGTGTAGTACTCGCGCCGCGCGGTGATGAAGTCGAGCGAAGCCAGCGCGCTGAACGACGAGCCTTCAAGCATCCATTTGGCGGTACCGAAGCGCGCGTGGATGTGCACATGCCCGCCAAACCGCTTGGCCATCGCCTTGGCCAGCGCAATGGCGTTGCCCTCCACCACCAGATCGATGTCGAAATTCGGCTCGCTGACCAGCAGGTCGCGCACAAAGCCGCCGACTACATAGAGCGAGAACTGCTTCTTGTGCGCCACGCTGCCCGCCGCCTTGAGTAGGATCAGCACCTCATCCGGCAGCGCGCGTTCCAGCATGCGCACGACGTCGATCTCCGGCAGCGGCGTCTGCGTACGGCCCCACAGCTTGATCAGGTCGGTGCGCGTGATGATTCCCGTCAGCCGGCCATCGACCACCACCGGCACCTGCCCGACGCCGCGTGACAGCATAATCGCCCGGGCGCGCTCGACCGTGTCGTCCGGTCCCACGGTCATCGCGCCCTTGTGCATGTACGCCGACACCGGCTGATCGCCGAGGCCGTGCTGCACGGCGCGGTCGATCTCGCGGCGCGTCAGCAGTCCCAGCACTTCGCTATTCGCGCCGACAACCGGGAAGCCCTCATGTCCGTAGCGTTTCATCAGCATTTCGGCGTCGCGCATCGGCATGTCCGGCGTGAGCGTGCTGACGCTGCGCGACATGATCTGGCCGGCGGTGACCATCGGCCGCACGTGCGCGCCGAGCGCATGTTGAAGCCGGCGCTCGACGCTATCCAGCGAAGCGCCGCGCATCAGCGCCGCCGCCGCCCGCGCATGGCCGCCGCCGCCCAGTTCGCCCGCAATCGCACCGACGTCGATGGCGTCGCTGGTGCTGCGCGCGACGACCTGCACGCTGTCGTCTTCCTGTACCAGCACGAACAACGCATCGCAGTCATACAGGTCGCGCAGGTGGTGCGCCAGTGTCGAGATCTCCTCGACGTAATGCGTCACGCGCGCGGGGGCGATCATCACGGTGTGCCCGGCGAACTCCACGAAGCGCGCCGACTGCAGCAGCGACTGATACAGCTCGCGCTGGAGCGGCGTCAGCGGGTGGTGCAGGAAGTCGTGCACAATATCGAGGTTGGCGCCCTGCTCGAACAGCCACGTGGCGGCGCGGAAGTCCTCCAACCCCGTGCCGCCGTACGTCAGCGCGCCGGTGTCTTCGTACACGCCCAGCATGAACAGGGTCGCTTCGATCGGAGAGACTGGCGTGCGCGCCTGCATCAGCTGCGACACCAGCAGAGTCGTAGTGGAGCCGGCGGCAAAGCCTTCGTGGGTGGCGCCAGCCGGCAGATCCTTGCCGAACGGGTGATGGTCAATGAAATGCAGGCCCGTGGCGCGGCTTATGCCTTTGAGCGACGGCGCCGCCTGGGTATCCACCACAATCACGCGCTGCAGCCCGTGGAGCGGGCGGTCGTCCAGACGGGCGTAGCGCAGGCTGTCACCATACAGCGTCAGAAAATCGTGCACGTTCCGGTTGACGCGGCGCGGCAGGTATGGCGTCGCCGCAGGGTACAGCTTGGCGGCGGCAAACAGCGACGCGGCAGCGTCGAAGTCGGCGTGCTCGTGCGTGACGATGATGTTCATGACTAGGCATGATCATAGCACGAAGCGATTGCCGCAGGCAAGCGCTCCACGGCTTCGCCGCAGTGCGTGCGCCTCGCCCAAAATGTGCATCATCCGGTGTTTGTTGCTAGAATAGCGCCGTCGTAAGATCGGTGCACAGCGAGGGATATGGTGTCGATTGGCTGGACTCCGCGGGTGACCATTCTGTATGAGGACACAGACCATGGGGGCGATTTCGGCAATTCGTTTGCTGACGGATTTCGCGCCCACGGCTGCGGCGTGGATTTCAAGCCTCGCGACTCAGACTGGCCGGCCAGCGCCGATTTGGTTGTGGCGTACGGCCCCTTCAGCCGGGAGACGTCGATGCTGCCGGCGGTGCGCAGGCTGCGCGCGCTGCCTCGCGCCCGGCGTCCAATCTTTGTCTGGTGGCTCACGGAGGGCGTGCCTCCGCTCTGGCTTCCGCGCTTCGCGGTGGAGGCGGCCGGCCGGATGCGGGTGGCGATCGATGCGGTTGGAATCGGCGGCCCATCGCACCGTCTGCGTATCTTCGGCGAACTGCGCCGGGCGCAAACGAGCGGCGTGCTAGATGTACTGGTGGTCACTTCCGCATCGCGTGCCGCATACCTGCGGAACGCCGGCTTTGAGCCGGTTGTGGTGCCGCTTGGCTACCAGCCTGAACGGTACGGGCGCCTGCTGGACAGGCCGCGCGATATCGATGTCTGCTTCCTCGGCAACATGGACTCGCCGCGACGCCGGCGACTGGTGCCGCCGCTCGTGCGATCGCTGGCGCGCGCCGGCGTGGAGGTCAGCGTGCAGTCCGCCCTCTATGGCGAGGAGCGCACGCGGTATCTGAACCGCTGCCGTATCGTGCTCAACGTCCTGCGCGCGCCTCAAGATTTCGTCGGCCAGAGATTTGTGCTGGCCGCCGCGAACGGCGCGCTGACCGTGTCCGAGCCGCTGCGCGATCGTGAGCCGTTCGTGGACGGCAAGCACATCGTCGTGGCGCCGCTCGACAGGCTGGTCGACACCGTTCTCTACTACCTGGCGCATGAGGATGAGCGCGCGTGCATCGCCGGCGAAGCCCATCGTTTTGTGACTCAGGAATTGACCGTCGAAAACTCGTGCGGCAGCATTCTGGCCCACACGCATGACGCGCATAGCCGGCGGAACTCGCTCCAAGGTTGACCCCTTGCCCCAACCATTGATCATCCTCGGCGCCGGGACATTTGCGATGGATGTCGCCGACATCATCAGCGACATACCAGCGTTCGAGGTAGCCGGCTTCGCCGTGAGCATCGATCCGCACCAGCCAGGCGACACACTGCTCGACAAGCCCGTCTACTGGCTCACGGATCTCGCGGGGTTGGCCCTCACGCATGCCGCCGTCTGCGCCATCGTCAGCACGCGACGGCGCGCGTTCGTCGAAGCGGCGGCAACGCTGGGCATGCGCTTCGCGACGATTGTGCATCCTTCCGCCCGCGTATCGCGCATGGCGCAGTTGGCGGAAGGCGTTGTCGTCAATGCCGGCGTCATCGTCGCCACACATGCGGTGATCGAGCGTCACGCGATCTTGAATCGTGGCGCGATTATCGGCCACCATGCCCGCATCGGGCCGTTCGCGACGGTTTCGCCCGGCGCCAACCTGGCGGGCGCCGTCGACGTGGGCGCCGGCGCCTACGTGGGACTGGGCGCGATCGTGCTGGAGAAAAAGCGTATCGGCGAGGGCGCGCTGGTTGGCGCCGGATCGCTGGTGACGAAAGACGTGTCTCCCCGCACCCTCGTCATCGGCTCGCCGGCGCGGGTTGCGCAGGAAGGCATCGAGCCGTACTGATGCGCTAGTCAACGCCTCTCCACTCTGGTAAAATCGGATTGACAGCGACTGAGAACAGGTACGAGGTTTCACTATGACCCAGGAAACGCTTGGTTACGTTGAACTCGAGTGGACGTGCAAAACGTGCGGCACGAAGAACAAGGGCACACAGAAGACGTGCACCTCGTGCGGCGCGCCGATGCCCGACAAGCAGGAATTCGAGTTGCCCACCCAGCAGGTGCTGATCACCGACCCGAAGGCGGCCGAGCAGGCCGCGAAAGGACCGGACAAGACCTGCGAGTTCTGCGGCACGCGCAACCCGGTCGATGCCAAGAACTGCTCGCAGTGCGGCGCAAGCATGGAGGGGGCCAAGGCGCGCGAAGCCGGCCAGGTGCTCGGCGCGTTCCAGGACAAACCGCAACCCGATCTGCCCTGCCCGTCGTGCGGCACGCTGAACCCGGCCATTGCGCTCAAGTGCAAGAACTGCGGCAGCAGCATGGCTACTCCAAAGAAGGCGCCAGCACCGCCGCCTGCGCCGCCGGCCGCCGCGAAACGCGGCGGCATCGTCGGCATCGCCATCGGTGTCGTGGCACTGCTGGCGTTGTGCGCGTGCGGCTTCTATGTCTTTGGCCTGCTGACACAGACCAGCAGCGTGACGGCATCGGTCGCATCGGTGGCGTGGGAACGCTCGATCACGCTCCAGGAGCAGCAGCAGGTGAAGAAGCCGGCCGTCTGGGAAGACGACATCCCCAGCGGCGCGCAGAAGCTCACCTGCCAGAAAAAGGTGCGCAGCACCCAGGACTCACCGGGCCCCAACACCGAGAAGGTCTGCGGCACGCCGTACGTCGTCAACCAGGGCAGCGGCACCGGCAAGGTCGTACAGGACTGCAAGTACAACGTCATGGCAAACTCTTGCGAATACAGCATGCTCGATTGGGTCGACCTGGCGCCGATCGTGCTGCGCGGCGCCGACCTGAACCCGCAGTGGCCGAACGCCAGCCCGAAGTCGGGCCAGCGCGTGGCCGCGCAGAACGCGCGCCATGAGACGTACACGGTCACTTTCAAGGGCGACGGCAAGCAGTACACCTACACGCTGTCGAATGCCTCGGAGTTCGCCCGCTTCACGCCAAACAGCCGCTGGACACTGGACGTCAACGGGCTGGGCGGCGTCAATCGCGTGACGCCGGCGAACTGACGATGCGCCCGGCCATCTTCCTCGACCGCGACGGCACGCTGAATGTGGAAGTTCACTACCTGCGCCGGCCCGAGCAGATTCGCCTGATCGACGGCGTGCCGCAGGCGCTGAACGCGCTGCGCGCCGCCGGCTACGCGCTCGTGGTAATCACCAACCAGTCGGGCATCGCGCGCGGGTACTTCGATCATGGGACACTCGGCGCCATCCACGCAACGCTGGTCAGCGCGCTGGCGGACCACGGCGCGTCGGTCGACGCCATCTACGCCTGCCCGCATCATCCCGACGACGCCTGCACCTGCCGCAAGCCGCGCTCGGACCTATACCACCAGGCCGCCCGCGAGCACGACCTCGACCTGTCGCGCTCGCTGATGATTGGCGACAAGGACACCGACCTGCTGGCCGCCAAGAACCTGGGCATGGAAAGCATCCTGGTGCGGACCGGCTACGGACCGGAGTACCTGGCGCAGATCGCCGCATGGCCGGACTACCAGCCTGCCTATATCGCCAACGACCTGGCCGACGCGACTCGCTGGCTGCTGGCGCGCGCACGCTGACAGGCACTGCCGCGCCGCCATGAATGTCCTGTACGTTTACAAAGATTACTTTCCGGTGCTGGGCGGCATTGAGGGGCACATCAAATACCTGGCCGAAGGCATGCGCGCGCGCGGCGTGGATGCACACGTGCTTGTAACCAACACCGCAAGACAGACGATTAGCGAGACGATAAACGGCGTGCCCGTGCTCAAGGCCGGGCGGCTAACCAATGTCTCGTCCGCACCGGTCAGCATCGACCTGTTCCGCCAGATTCGCCGCTTCCAGCCCGATATCACTCACCTGCACTTTCCTTATCCAATCGGTGAAATGGCGCAATTGTTCGGCGGTCGCTCGCGCCGCACCGTCGTGACGTATCACAGCGATATCGTCCGCCAGCGCTTCCTGCGCCTGCTGTACCGACCGTTTCTGCGCCTGCTGCTGCGCCGCGCCGACGCGATCAGCATCTCCAACCCGACCTATACGCAGCTAAGCCCGTTCGTCGCGCCGCACGCCGGGAAATGCATCGTCATTCATCACGGACAGGACCTGTCGCGCTTCGAGTTTTCGCCTACGATCGAGGCGCGCGCGACGGAGTTGCGCGCCACACTGGGCGATCGGCTGGTACTGTTCGTCGGCAAGCTGCGCTACTACAAAGGCGTCGAGAATCTGATCCGCTCATTCGGCGAGATACCCGAGCCCGCCACGGCGGTGATTGTCGGTACAGGCCCCATGGAGAGCGAGTGGCAGCAGTTAGCACAGGAGCTCGGACTCGACGCGCGGGTGCGATTTGCGGGCAGCGTCTCCGATGAGGAACTGCCTGCCTACTACCGCGCCGCGCGGCTGTTTGTGCTGCCGTCGACACAGACCGCTGAAACGTGGGGTGCCGTCCAGATCGAGGCGATGGCCAGCGGGCTGCCGTGCATCTGCACCGAGCTTGGCACCGGCACGTCGTATGTCAACCGGCACGGCGAAACCGGGCTGGTCGTACCGCCAGGCGACCCACATGCGCTGGCCGGGGCGATCCGCCAGTTGCTGGACGACGAGCCACTGCGGGCGCACATGGGCGCCGCAGCGTACCGGCGCGCGCACGCCGAGTTTTCGCACACGGTGATGGTCGAGCAGACGCTCGTGCTGTACCAGCGCCTGCTCGCACGCGCGTAGCCATCTAACGCCCGAACCCATTTCGCTACAACGGGGATCCTGGAATGATACATCGTTCACGAGCGCCGTTGCGTATCTCATTTTGTGGTGGCGGCACCGATGTGCCGCCCTACCCCCAGGAGCGCGGCGGCGTGGTGCTCTCCACCACGGTCGACAAGTTCGCCTACGCGTCTCTGCGCCCGCGCGCCGACGATGCGATCGAGGTGCGCTCGCTCGACTTCGACGTCGTCGCCCAGTACGACCGCCGCGATCCGCTGCCGTATGACGGGCAGCTTGACCTCGTCAAGGCGGTCATCAACCACCACAAGGCGCCCGGCGGCTTCGACCTGTTCCTGCACTCCGACGCGCCGCCCGGCTCGGGGCTCGGCTCGTCGTCCACGCTGGTCATTGCGCTGCTGGGCGCGTTTCGCGCGTGGCTCAAGCAGACGATGACCGATTACGATATGGCCGCGCTGGCCTACCAGATCGAGCGCGTGGACATGGGTATCGCCGGCGGCATGCAGGACCAGTACGCAGCGGTGTTCGGCGGTTTCAACTTCATCGAGTTTCATGCCGACGCCGTCATCGTGAACCCGCTGCGCGTCGAGCGCGCCACGCTGAACGAACTGCAGTATCGCCTGCTGCTCTGCTATACCGGCCAGACGCGGCTGTCGGCGCAGATTCTGACCGAGCAGGTCAGTGCCTATGTCGCGCGCAAGCCGAGCGTGGTTGAAGCGCTGGACGGCATGAAGCAGTTGACGATTCAGATGAAGAACGCACTGCTGCTCGACAACCTCAACCGGTTCGGCGAGCTGTTGCATGAAGCGTGGCTCCTGAAGAAGCAACTGGCCACGCGCATCAGCGACGCGCACATCGACGCGCTTTACACTCGCGCGCGCGACGCCGGTGCCATCGGCGGCAAGATTCTCGGCGCGGGCGGTGGCGGTTACCTGCTGCTCTTTTGCCCGTTCGACCGCAAACACACCATCGCTGCCGAGATGGTGCGGGCCGGCGCGCAGCCGGTCAGTTTCAGCTTCGAGGAGCGGGGCCTTCAAACGTGGACGACGACCTGACGCGCGCATTCATTCTCGCCGGCGGTCTCGGCACGCGCTTGCGCCCACTCAGCGGCGACCGTCCGAAGGGACTGATGCCGGTCGGCGGTCAGCCATTCCTGCACCGTCTCGTCGATCGACTCGCAGCCCACGGAATCAACGATATCGTCCTCTGCCTGGGCTACGGCGCGCCGGCCATCATCACGCACTTCGACGCCGTCCCGGTACAGGGTGCCACGCTGCACTACTCGGTTGAAGCGGAGCCGCGCGGCACCGCCGGGGCGCTGCGCGTGGCGGAGCCGTACTGGGCATCGTCCAACCTGATCTTGAACGGCGACACCGAACTGACCTGCGACTACCTCGCGCTGATCCACACACACCGGGCGGGCGTTGCGGCGGTGACAATCGCGCTGGCGCGCATGGAAGATTGCGCGCGCTACGGGCACGTCCAGTTGGACGACAGCGGCCGCGTGCTTAACTTCCTCGAAAAAGACGGCATGCACCGCTCCGGACTCGTGAACGCCGGCGTTTATGTCGCCACGCGCGCCGCTCTGGAGCGCATCCCTGCCACCGGTCAGGTTTCAATCGAGCAGGAGTGGCTGCCCGGGCTCCTGCGCGACAGTCACCCGGTGGCAGGTATCGTCGTAGCCGGTGGATTCACCGATATTGGCACGCCGGATGACTATTGGCGTTTGGCAAATCAGTCGTAAAATAGTGAAATGAAGGCGCGCCGGCCTGATCTGGCCGCGCCTGCATTCCGGCAATCATCGGCGATTTGAGGAGCGTGCGTGTCTTCCCGATTTAGCGTATTCTGTGAACGCGTCATGGAGGCGGGTTGGTTGCTGGCCGCCATGGCCGTGCCACTTTTCTTCGACATATACTCCAGCCGTGTCTTCGAGCCTGACAAAATCACCCTCGTACGTTCGATCGCGCTGGTTGTGGCGACAGCCTGGGTCGCCAAGCAGATTGAAACCGGATTCACCGATTTTCGCGGCGGGTCGCTGTGGGCGCGGCTGCGCGCCGCCAATCCGCTGACCGTGCCGGTGTTGCTGCTTGTCCTCGTTTATGCACTCTCCACAGTGCTGTCGGTCGCGCAATACGTAAGCATCTGGGGATCGTATCAACGTTTGCAGGGCACCTATTCGATGTTCTCCTACATCACGGTGTTTGCCGTGATGCTGCACGCGCTGCGCTCGCGCGCGCAGTTGGAGCGCCTGTTTACGGTGATCGTGCTGACCAGCCTGCCGATTTCGGCCTATGGCTGGCTGCAGCATTTCCGGCTCGACCCGCTGCCGTGGGGCGGCGATGTGTCGGATCGCATCGCGTCGAACATGGGCAACTCCATCTTCGTTGGCGCGTATTTGATCATGGTGATGCCGATCACGCTGGGCCGCTGGCTCAATGTCGTCGCACAAGTTTTACGCGACCCGGTCGCCGAGACCGGCGGCGAAACGGTTGCCCCCGCTACGGCACGAACGCCTGACGACACGCCGCAGTTGGTGCTGGCCGGTGCGTACACCTTCACGTTGGCGTTCCAACTGCTGGCGATCTACTGGACGCTGTCGCGCGGCGCATGGATCGGCTTCATGGCCGGCACGTATGTATTTGTCCTGATCGGCCTCACGCTGCTGCGCCAGTGGGTGCCGGATCGCACGCGCTTGAGCGGCAGGGAAACGCTCACCGCGCTGGGCGCCGGCGTTGTGTTTCCGCTGGCGCTGCTGCTCATGCCGCTCGCCGCGTCGCTGCGCGGGATGAAGATGTCCGATGTGTTCCGCCGCACGCTGCGCTGGATGTGGCTCTCGTGGATCGTAACCGGCGCGGTGGTCATCGGACTGATCCTGGCCATGAACATTCCGGGTACGCCGTTGGCCGAAATCAAGAAAGTGCCCGGCATCGGGCGTCTCGGCGAAATATTCGAGCTTGACCAGGGCACAAATAAAGTGCGCGCGCTGATCTGGGAGGGCGCGGCGCAGTTGGTGGCCCCGCATGACCCGATTGGTTTTGACCAGTACACCGATATATTCAACGTCATCCGGCCGCTGATCGGCTACGGCCCGGAGGCGATGTATGTAGCGTACAACAGTTTTTATCCGCCCGATCTGGGACACCTCGAAGCACGCAACGCCTCGCCCGATCGCTCGCACAACGAGACGTGGGACTCGCTCGTCACGACTGGCTTGTTCGGTTTCCTGGTCTATGTGACGCTGTTCGGTTCGGTCTTCTATCACGCGCTCAAGTGGCTCGGCTTCGCCAGTGGCGCGCGCGACCGCAACCTATTCATTGTGCTGTGGGTGCTCGGCGCCGTGACGGTTGGCGTGATCGCCGTGGCGATCGACAAGCAGCCTCGTCTGCTGGGCGTGGCGCTGCCGGTCGGCATGTTGATCGGCCTGATGACCTATCTCGCGATTCAAGTCTTCTTCGTGCGCCAGCATGTCGGCTCCTCCCTGTCCACTGAAGACAAGGTGCTGATCATGGCGCTACTGAGCGCGCTGATCGGCTCGTTCGCGGAGATCCACTTTGGCATCTCGATCGCGGCCACGCGCACCTATTTTTGGATCGGGGCGGCGCTGCTCGTGCTGATCGGCCACCGCCTGAACCAGACGGCGCCAGTGCGCGCCACGGCGGTCCCAACGCCGCCCGCCGTGCGCGACAGCGCAATGGGGCGAAACGGCGATCGGCTGGCATCGTTTCGCGCGCTGCGCCTGCCGGCATGGAGCGGGCTGGCTCCGTGGGCGGTCGCCCCGGCGGCGCCGGTGACCTTCGCCCGCCGTCGCCATCGCGCGGGCACGCCCGGGGCCGCCATGCCCGCCGGGCGCGGCGCGGCGGTCGCAACCGCGCGCCCGGCGCAAGTCGCCAGCTTCGGCTCCGGCACACATGCGATCGTGGTGTACGGCATGCTGCTGGGCATCATGCTGACGATCATGGGCTTCGACTACATCAGTCCGAACCTCGCGACGGCCGACAAGTTCTCATGGATCGTCATGCTCTTCGTGTTTACACTGATCGTCGGCGCGCTCATCATGTCCGCACAGATCAAAGCGACCACGCCGAGCGCGCCGCGCGGGCTGGTGGTCTTCGCTGGGGTGGCCGTCATCGCGCTCGGAGTCGCCGGCCTCTATCTCATCCTGCACAATGCCAACCTGACCGGGCGGCGGCCGACCAACGTCATCGATAACATTTCGATCGTGGCCGACGTGATCGGCCTGTTCTACCTGTACCTGTTCGGCATGCTGCTGGCGCTGGCGATTGTGCTGGCGGGCGAGCGCACCCTGCCCCCGCGCACGTTCGCCGAGCCGTTCTACCTCCTTCTGTATGTGGCCATCGCGGCCGGCTGTGCGGCGGGCATCGCCACCACCAACCTCAACAGCATCCGCGCCGACATCTTCTACAAGCAGGGACTCAACTTCGACGGCTCGCGCCAGTTCGACGGCAGCCTCTGTATGTACGAGTCCGCAATCAATCTGGCGCCCGACCAGGACTTCTATTATCTTTTCTACGGGCGCTCATTCCTGGAAAAAGCCAAAACGGTGCCGGACAACGCACCGGCCCAGCCGCTATACAACTGCTACCCGGGCAACAACACCTTGGCCTTCAAGGACCCGCCCGGCATCAGCAAAAGCGGCAGCCAGCGCACGCGGCTGATCGAAACTGCGCGCGTCTTCCTGACGCGCGCACGCGACCTGAACCCGCTCAACACCGATCACACCGCCAACCTGGCGCGCATGTACCGCACCTGGGCCGACCTGGCCACCGACGCAACGCAACGCGCCGACTACGTGCGGCAGTCGATCGGATTCTACGCGCAGGCGCAGGCGCTCAGCCCGCACAACGCGCAGATTTACAACGAATACAGTAGCGCGTACATGATGGCCGGCGAGACCGACAATGCGCTCGCGAAGCTCCAGGAATCGATCAAGATCGACGACGAATACGCGCAGACTTATCTGCTGCTCGGCGATCTGTACACCGGCAAGAACGACATGGATAACGCCGTCACGGCGTACCAGGCGGCGCTGAAAACCGACGCCACACTCCTGCAGGCGCATAGCGCGCTGGGGCTGATCTACTCGCGCCAGGGCAAGCTGGACCTGGCGATCCAGGAGAACATGGCCGTCGTTGCGCAGCAACCGAACGACTACAACAGCCTGCGCAATCTGGCGCTGCTCTACCGCGATGCCGGACGCCTGCCCGAAGCGATCTCGTACGCACAGCGCGCGCTGGCCGGCGCGCCCGATGCCGACAAACCGGCGCTGCAGCAGTTCATTGCGCAGTTGCAGGCGGCGCTGGCCGGCGGCACTGCGCCACAAACGCAGCCGACACCGCCAGTTCCGCAGAACCAGCCGACGGCCGTTCCAACGCCCGGCCGATAACGACAGCGCAACCCTATATGGCTTCGTTTCTCATCGTCTTTGCGGTCGCGCTGGTACTCGCCACGGCAGTTACGCCAGTGGCCGAACGTCTGGCGCCGATTCTCGGCTGGGTCGACGCACCATCGGCGCGCAAGGTGCACCTGCGCCCGGTGCCGCTGCTGGGTGGCGTCGCCATCTACCTGGCCACGATCGCCGCGCTGCTTGTCTTTGGCGACCATTCGGAAGTGGCGCAGTTGGCAGGCATCGGTGTGGGCGCCACACTCGTGTCGCTGTGCGGCCTTTGGGACGATCGCCGCCCGCTCTCGCCGGTGATCAAGCTGGCGGTGCAGGCGCTGGCCGCGCTGGTGACGTTCTCGTCCGGCATCGGCATCACCATCTTGCCGCACCCTGCGCTCAACTTCGCCGTGACAATGCTCTGGATGATCGGCATCACCAACGCCTTTAACCTGCTCGATAACATGGACGGGCTATCGGGCGGCGTCGGCGCGATCAGTGCGCTGTTCTTCCTCGTGCTGGCACTCCAGAGCCGGCAGGTGCTGGTCGGCACACTCTCGGCGGCTCTGCTGGGCGCGTGCATCGGCTTTTTGATGTACAATTTCAACCCAGCGCGCATCTTCATGGGCGACAGCGGTTCACTGTTCCTGGGATTCATTCTCGCCGCCGTCGGCATCAAACTGCGCTTCCCGGGTGATCCAACAACGGTGAGCTGGATGATTCCCCTGCTGGTGCTGGGCGTACCGCTGTTCGACACAACTCTGGTCACGCTCTCGCGTTTGCGGCGCAGGCTGAACCCGCTCGCCACACCGGGCAAAGATCACCTGTCGCACCGGCTCGTCGCGCACGCTATGTCGGCGCGCGAGGCCGTGCTGACCATCTATGTGGTCTGCTTCCTGTTCGGCGTGGCCGCGACGCTGATTCCACAGGCCGGCGTTGGCGAGGCATACGTGATATTCGCCGTCGTAGCGATTCTGGCGCTGGCCAGCCTGCTGGTGCTCGAGCGCGATTTTATGCGCGCTGCGCATTCAGCCGGCTCGCAATAGCGCGCTGCTCCATCGAGACTTCATGACCTACTTCGACCGTTTGATGAGCATGATCCAGGACCGCTCGGCGCGCGTCGGCGTGATCGGCCTGGGCTATGTGGGTCTGCCGCTGGCCGCCACGTTCGGGCAGAATAACTATAGCGTGCTGGGTATCGACGTGGACCGCCACAAACTGGCGGCGCTGGCACGCGGCGAGTCGTACATCCAGGATGTGCCCTCGGACGTGATCGCCGCCCTGCGCGCCGCCAACCGGTTCGCCGCGACGGACGACTACGGCGCGCTGCGCTCGTGCGACGTCATCTTCATCTGCGTGCCCACGCCGATGACCGACCAGAAGAACCCGGATATGACGTTCATCGAGACGGCGGCACGCGGCATCGGCGGGCAGTTGCGTCCGGGCCAACTCGTCATCTTGCAAAGCACCACCTACCCCGGCACCACCGCGGAGTTCGTGCTGCCGATCCTCGGCGCGTCGGGCCTGAAAGTCGGCGTCGATTTCTTCCTGGCGTTCTCGCCGGAGCGCATCGATCCGGGGCACACGAACAGCGCCGGCTTCGACGTCGCCAACACGCCCAAGGTCGTCGGCGGTATGACGCCGGCTTGCACGCAGTTAGCCGCCACCCTGCTGGCGCATTTCACCGCGTCGGTGCATATCGTGTCGTCGCCGGGCGCGGCCGAGATGTGCAAGCTGCTGGAGAACACTTTCCGCAGCGTCAACATCGCGCTCGTCAACGAACTGGCTTTGCTGTGCGAGCGCATGGGCATCGACGTGTGGGAGGTCATCGAGGCGGCGCGCACCAAGCCGTACGGCTTCATGCCGTTCTACCCCGGCCCGGGCGTCGGCGGGCACTGCATCCCGATCGACCCGTACTACCTGTCGTGGAAGGCGCGCGAGTATGATTTCTTCACCCGCTTCATCGAGTTCGCGGCCGACACGAACCAGGAGATGCCGCATCACGTCGTCGACCTGACAGCACACGCGCTCAATCGCGCCGGCCGCCCGGTGAAGGGCGCTCGCGTGCTGGTGCTCGGCGTCGCGTTCAAGGCGAACATCGACGACGCGCGCAACTCGCCGGCCGAGCGCGTGATCGAGTTGCTGCTCAGCGCGGGCGCCGACGTTGCGTACAGCGACCCGTTCGTGCCGCAGTTCCGCATCGGCTCCAACGTCTTTCACCGCGAGCCGGTCGTCATGCAGTCGCAGCCGCTCGACGACGGCATGCTGGCGTCGTTCGATTGCGCCATCATCACCACGGCGCATCGCGCGTTCGACTACGCGCAGATCGTGCGCAGCAGTGCGCTCGTCGTAGACACGACCAACGCAACGCGCAGCGTGACGGATGGCCGCGCCAAGATCGTCCGTATCGGCGCGCCGCTGTAGGCGCGCCTGGCAGCACAGACCACATTCCGAGACAGGATTAGCGTCATGCCCGACAGCAACATAGATTATTACGCGGTACTTCACATAGACCGCCAGGCCAGCCAGGAAGTCATCAAGGCTGCCTATCGTCGTCTGGCGAGCCAATATCATCCGGACAAAAACAATTCACCCAAGGCCGCCCGGCGGATGAAAAACATCAATGAAGCGTACGCGGTGCTTGGCGATCCTTCCAAGCGCCGAAGCTACGACGAGAGTCACCCTAGCTCTGCGGATGGCGGACTGGAGCGGCAAGCCAGCACGACGGTGCCAGCCCGAACGGCAACGGGGCGCGTCACGACAGGCGCTCTCTCAACACGGGAGCAAAGCGGAGCGAGGTCATTGTCGCAGGGCACCTCACGTTGGATTCTGGTTGGGATTGGTGCAGTGACCGTCGGATTAATTATTGGGTTTGTTGTCCTGTCAAACCAATCAGGCGCCAAGCCAGCAAGCGGCGGGGCGCCCGTAGTTGGAACAACGCGAGGAACCGCACCGGCCAGCACAGCATCAGGGGGGAACAGCATCAAAACTGCATCCGGACTTGAATACGAAGACATCGTGGTCGGTACCGGCCCAGGCCCGGTGCCGGGCCAGCCAGTGTTGGTCCACTATACTGGGAAACTCACCAACGGCGCCACGTTCGACTCGTCGGTGGACCGCAACCAGCCGTTCCAGTTCACCATCGGCGTCGGGCAGGTCATCAAGGGCTGGGACGAAGGCGTGATGAGCATGAAGGTCGGCGGCAAACGCCGCCTGACCATCCCGCCCGACCTCGGCTACGGTGCGCGGGGCGCGGGCAACACGATTCCGCCCAACGCCACGCTCATCTTCGACGTGGAGCTGCTGTCGGTTGGCGCGGCGGCCGCGCCGACCGCGCGCCCGGTGCCGACCATCGCCGAAAAGGCGCTGACGCCCGACGAGATCGGTCAACCGTTCTGCGCGAACATGCAGCGGACGGCGCAGCGCCGCACCGACTATCCCGCGCCCGACGACATGAAGCTCGACGCGGCCAAGACGTATATCGCGTCGATCGAGACGGCCAAGGGGGTGATCCGCCTCGAGTTGAACCCGAAGGCGGCGCCCAAGCATGCCAACTCGTTCGTGTTTCTGGCCTGCCAGGGCTACTTCGACGGGCTGAGCTTCCATCGTGTCGAGGCGGGCTTCGTCATCCAGGGCGGCGACCCGAACGGCAACGGCAGCGGCGGCCCCGGCTACAAGCTGCCAGCCGAGTTCGGCCCGATCAAGCACACGCTCGGCATCCTGTCGATGGCGCGCACCAGCGACCCGAACAGCGCCGGCTCGCAGTTCTTTATCATGCTCGGCGACGCGCCATCGCTCGACGGGCAGTACTCGGTCTTCGGCAAGACCGTCGAAGGCATCAACGTCGTCACCCGCATCGCGGTCGGCGACAAGATGAACAAAGTCACTATCACGGTACGCTAAGGAGAACCTTCGTCATGGGCAAGTCGGTATGCACGGGTGAGCGCCCCGCAAAGCGCCGCATGGACTACAAGGCGCCGGAGGACATGCAGCTCGATCCGGCGAAGCAGTACAAGGCGACGATCGAAACGTCGAAGGGCACGATCTTGTGCGAGCTTTACCCCAAGCTCGCTCCTAAGCACGCCAACTCGTTCGCGTTTCTGGCCTGCCAGGGCTACTTCGACGGGCTGACGTTCCACCGCTACGTCGCGGGCTTCGTCATCCAGGGCGGCTGCCCGAAGGGCGACGGTACCGGCGGCCCCGGCTACAACCTGCCGGCCGAGTTCAATGCGCTGCCGCACACGCCGGGCATTTTGTCGATGGCGCGCACCAGCGACCCGAACAGCGCCGGCTCGCAGTTCTTCATCATGGTCGGCAACGCGCCGCATCTGGATCGCCAGTACTCGATCTTCGGCAAAGTAACCGAGGGCATGGACGTCGTGTATAAGATTCGCGCGAGCGACGTGATGAAGGGCGTGGTGGTCGAAGAAGTTTAGGCCGTGTCTGCCAGGCCGCACGCAAGTCCGGCAGCGCGTCTGCAAGCCTACTTAGCGAGGTAACTCCATGTGCGCTGTTCGCATTCCGATTGTTGTCATTACACAGTCACATTCGATCAGCGGCGTCGTGCTGGTACGCGATCAGCGGCTGTCGGACCTGCTGAACGATCGGCGCGACTCGGTCGTTCACGTGCTCGACGCGGAGGTGACGCGCTTCGGCCAGGCGCGCAAGATCGAGCATGCCCGGCAGGCGATTGTCGCCAAGGATAACCTCGGGCTGGTGTTCGAGCAGCAGAACCAGGCGACCACCAGCGCCAAGCGCCCGTTTGCCTATACGATCAAACAGCAGTACGAGGTCTTCCTGCTGTGCGAGGGGCTTGAAGTGCGCGGCACAATGTTCTCGCGCGGCAACCTGGACGTGCTCGAACTGCACCGGTTCGTCGCCACATCCGGCGAGCGGTTCATGCCGGTAACCAACGCCGTGGTCACGCTTCCAGGCGGGCAGGCGTTCCAGAAGCAGGCCGGCGTGCTGGTCAACGTCGCACGCATCCATTTCATCTCAAAACAGGAACCCGTGACCGACGACGCAGCCGCGCAGGCGTCGGCGCCGCCTGCCGAAAAACCCGCGGCCTGATGCGCCCGCCGCCGCACCGTGCCGCTGTAATTTGACAGTGGCCGCGGCGCGCACTAGAATACTAGCTACAGACAGAGAGCAGGAGGAGTAGGCGTTTCTGCGCTGACAGAGACGAAGGGCGACCCGGTGCAAGCCCTTCCCAGCCGCACACGCCGAACGTCGCCTGTGAGTCGCTTCGCCGAAACCATCAAGCGGAGCCGGCGCCGGCCGTTAGCACGTCATGAGTGCCCGCTTGCGGGCGATCAAGGTGGTACCACGGGAGCCCTCCCGTCCTTGCGACGGAGGGCTTTTTGTTTGTCTGCACGTCATGCGGTCGGAATGCAATCGAGGAGGAACCATGAGCGAGATGCCAAAAGCATATGACTTCAAGGCCAGCGAGCAGCGTCTGTACGAGTGGTGGTGGCGCAACGGCTGGTTCAAGCCGGAGTCGGCGACGGACCCAGAGGCCGAGCCGTTCACGATCGCCATCCCGCCCCCCAACGTGACCGGCGAGCTGCACATCGGGCACGCGATGTTCGTCAGCATCGAAGACCTCATGGTTCGCTTCCAGCGCATGCGCGGCAAGCGCGCGCTCTGGATTCCGGGCACCGACCACGCCAGCATCGCGACGCAGTTGCAGGTCGAAAAGATGCTGCGCGAAGAAGGCGCCTCGCGCGAAGCCGTGGGCCGCGATGAGTTCCTGCGCCGCGCCTGGCAGTGGAAGGAAAAGTATGGCGGCCTGATCACTAATCAGTTGCGGCGGCTCGGCGCGTCGTGCGACTGGGACCGCGAGCGCTTCACGATGGACCCCGGCCTCTCGCGCGCCGTGCGCGAGGCGTTCGTGCGGCTTTATGAGAAGGGCATGATCTACCGCGGCACCTACCTGATCAACTGGTCGCCGGGCCTCAAGACAGCGGTCAGCGACCTGGAAGTGGAATACAGCGAAGAGCAGGTGACGCTGTACTACTTCAAGTACCCGATCGCCGGCGGCGGCTTCATCCCAGTGGCAACCGTGCGCCCGGAGACGATCCTGGGCGACACGGCCTTGGCCGTGCATCCCGAGGACGAGCGTTACGCAGCGTATATCGGCCGCAAGGCGCTCGTGCCGATCCTGAACCGCGAAATCCCGGTGATCGCCGACGAGGCGGTGTCGCGTGAGTTCGGCACCGGCGCGCTCAAGATCACGCCCGGCCACGATCCGGTGGACTACGAGGTCGGCAAGCGACATAACCTGCCGGTCATCTCGGCCATGAACCCGGATGCCACGATGAACGATGCGGCAGGGCCGTACAAGGGGCTCGATCGCTTCGAGTGCCGCAAGCGCATCTGGGCGGACATGGAAGCGGCCGGCCTGACGATCAAGACAGAACCGTACACGACGAACGTGCCACGCGCCGAGCGCGGCGGCGAAATCGTGGAGCCGCTGATGTCAACCCAGTGGTTTGTGCGCATCCAGCCGCTGGCCGAGCAGGCCGTGCGCGCCGTGCGCGAGGGGCGCATCCAGATCATCCCGGAGCGGTTCGAGAAAGTATACTTTAACTGGCTGGAGAACATCAAAGACTGGTGCATCAGCCGCCAGCTCTGGTGGGGTCACCGCGTGCCGGTCTGGTACTGCGACGCCTGCGGCCACATCTTCACCGCCCGCGAAGACCCGGTGCAGTGCGAAAAATGTCACAGCGACCGCATCCGGCAGGACGAGGACGTGCTCGACACCTGGTTCTCGTCGGGACTCTGGCCGTTCAGCACGCTCGGCTGGCCCGACGACACGGACGACCTGCGCACCTACTACCCGACCGACGTGATGGAGACCGGCTACGACATCCTGTTCTTCTGGGTGGCGCGCATGATCATGTCCGGCCTGGAGTTCACCGAGGAGCCCCCGTTCCACACCGTGTATCTGCATGGTCTGGTGCGCGACGAGCAGGGCCGCAAGATGAGCAAGACACTCAACAATGTGGTCAACCCGCTGACCGTCATGGACGAGTACGGCACCGACGCGCTGCGCTTCACGCTACTGACGAGTAGCACGCCGGGCAACGACCTGAACCTGGCGATCAGCCGCGTGGCCTCCAACCGCAACTTCGCCAACAAGATCTGGAACGCGGCGCGCTTCGTGGTGGGCCACCTGCGCAGCCACACACCCGAAAACCACGAGCCGTTCGTCGAGTCGTACGACCTGCCGTCGCGCTGGATCCGCTCGCGCTTTGAGAGCGTGGCCGCCGACGTGACGCGACTGATGGAAGACTACCAGTTCGGCCAGGCGGGGCAACTGGCGTATGACTTCGTCTGGGGCGAGTTCTGCGACTGGTACGTGGAGATCAGCAAGCTGGCGCTTAACGGCGATGATCTGGCCGCAAAGCACAACACGCTAACGACGCTCGTACAGGTGCTGGACGGCTCGCTGCGACTGCTGCATCCGTTCGTGCCGTTCGTGACCGAAGAGGTCTGGGGCCACCTGCGCGAGGCCGGCGGCGACCTGACACAGGACTGGCCGCCCGCGCTGATGATCGCCCAGTGGCCGCAGGGCAGCATCGACGTAGCAGACACCGACGCCGAGTCGCATATGGCGCTCGTGATCGACATCGTGCGCAGCATCCGCAATGCGCGCACCGACTATAAGCTCGATCCGAACCGCAAGATTGGCGCGACCATAGTTGTCGGCGACTTGCACAACGAGTTGGTGCCGTATGCGGAGATGATCGCACGCCTCGGCGGCCTCGACGACGAGAAGTTGTACATCGAGGCGACTTTGCCTGAGAAGCCTGCGAAGTCGCTGGCGCTGGTGGTGCGCGGCGCCGAGGTCTTCCTGGCGCTTGATGAGCTAGTCGACGTGAACAAGGAGCGCGAGCGTCTTGAAAAAGAGATCAAACAGGCCGAGGCCGACATCTTCAAAACGGAGAAGCTGTTGAGCGGCGACTTCGCCGGGCGGGCGCCCGCCGCCGTGGTGGAGAAGGAGCGCGCGAAGCTGGTCGATACGCGCGACCGCCGCGAAAAGCTGCTGGCGCGCCTGAAGGGGCTGGACTAGAGCGTTTGCTGGAATATATCGATACGCGATCTGCGCGGTTGGCAAGATTTCTCAGGCACTACGTGCCTTCGAAATGACAATACGCGCGGGGTTGTCATTTCGAAGCTGCGCCGCAGCTGAGAAATCTCGGCCGCGCCTTGCCGACCGCTAGCGGTTTCGGCTTGTTCGTGAATCCGCTCTGCGAAGTACACTGTATCCACGCTGCAAGCAAGCAGCGCGCCGCCCAATCAATCGGGCGGCGCGCTATTCTTACTGTCTGCTCGTCATGCCCGCGA
Organism: Chloroflexota bacterium; assembly: GCA_016235055.1. Classification (NCBI taxonomy): domain Bacteria; kingdom Bacillati; phylum Chloroflexota; species Chloroflexota bacterium. Next base: position 40,365 of record JACRMK010000021.1, read on the forward strand.
AAGCGGGCATCCAGAGATGTTGCTCCTGGGCTCCCGCTTTCGCGGGAGCGACGCTGTGTGGCTCTTACACTGTTTTGGATTGATTATGTTCCTCGAAATTGTCATGCTGAGCGCGAACACAATACCACCGCCGTTCGACCAGCGACGCGCGCGAAGCATCTGAGTTGAAGCATTTCAGAGCGTTTCTCAGAATGAACTGATACGTAACACCTGTCATTCCCGCGAAAGCGGGAATCCAGAGCTCCTGAGTGCCAAATCTTCCTGTGGCAATTGGCCTACCATAGGCGGTTCACGAACCGCCCCTACGCCAAGGAATAGCCGGGCGGCAGTCATATCGGCTGTTTCTGCTATCCGCGCTAGGTGCTTCGCGCGCCGCTCCATTCTTTACGAAATACCGTGCGCCGTTTCTCCCGCGCGCACCGCTTCCTGGGCCATCGCGCGCACATCCTCGTTCGGGTCTTCGAGCAGGCGGCGCAGATGCCCCATGGTCGAGTCGATGTTGCCCACGTTTTTCGCGATGCGATAGAGCGCCCAGGCGCCCATTTGCCGCACACCGGGCTCGGGGTCGACCAAGGTATCGTTCAGTTGCGGCAGCGCCGCGCGCACGTCGTGCTTGTGCGTCGCCAGGTAGCCGAGCGCGATCGGCGCATCATGCCGTAGTTCCGTCGACACATCCGCCAGCAGTGGCAGCAGTTGCGGGACGAGCACCGTGATGTCGACTCCGTCGCGCGCCGCCGCCACGACCACGCCCATCGCGCCCGTCTTCGTGTCCGCATCGTCAGCCGACAGCAGTTCGCTCAAGGTGGGCCAGTCGCTCACGCGCGTCGCTTCCAGCGCGAGCGACTTGCTGGCCGCGAAGCGCGTGTCGGCATCGGCGCTGGAAAGCAGCGACCGCAGTGCGCCGGTCGCCGCCGAAAGGTCCAGGTTCCGCTCCGCCGCCATCTCAATTCGGCGCAGCGCATCGGCGCGAGTTTCGGCGTCGTCCGCGCGCAGCCCGGCGACAAGCTCGCCCATATCCTGGCGCAGGCGCGCCGTGCCAAGATACTCTAGAAACCGTTCCCAGGCCTTCACCCCAGCTTGCGTGACGAACCCGTCCTCCGCCTGCTCGCGGAAGATGTTGACCTTGGCTTGCATGCTGCTGAGCAGGTCGTTGTTGACCCGCGCGCCTTTTTCGAGCAACTCCTGCGCCACGTCAACGTGCCCGGCGAACGCGGCGTTCATCAGCGGCGTCTTGTCCGCGCCGCCCAGGTTCTCGATATTCGCGCCGCGCTCCAGCAGACGCCGCACGATCTCGCGCTGTCCGGCCTCGGCCGCCTCGTTCAGTGCCGTATCGCCATACTCGTCGCGCGCGTCGATGGCGGCGCCCGCATCAAGCGCGGCGTCCACCGCTGTAAGGTCGCCGGCGGCAGCCGCCCTGTGCAGTTGTTCGACCGCGCGCGCGCTCATGCCCGCTCTTTCCCGATCCAGCCAAGATGTGTGTGGCGAAATGAATCCATGTGCTTTAGCCCATAGCCCACGGCGCGGTCGAGGCTTGAATGTCCCAAGAGGATGAGTGCCGCCGCCTGCACGTCAGACATAACCAGAATCGCACCCGCTGCAAAAAGCGCGACCGCCACGCCCTTGTGGTGTACGAAGTTGTAGGTCAGTGCGCCGCACGTCGCGCCTAGCAGGTACCCGAGCATGCTCAAGTCGGGCGCCAGAAACCAGATTATGTACCACCACCAGTCGTAGCCCATTCCCCATACAAACAACCAAAGACACAAGAACGTCAGCGCCACTTCCTCGAGCTGAATCAATCGCTTCACGGCTTCTCCTTTGCCCGGCAAAATGAATATGCAGCCTGCGATCGTGCCGGCGTGCGCGCGGCGTCATTGTAGCACACTCGGCGATGGCCGACTGTCCTATTGCCAGATAGCGCCTGCTGACGTATCGTAAAGCGGTAGGAGGCATTGGAGGTTATGTCTATGTTTGCTCGCCATCTTTCGACATTCACCGTACCATTAGCTGCCGCGCTTCTGATGTCGATCGCCATCAGAACACCGCCCGCCGCTCGCGCCGATCTGGGCGGTTGCCCGATGTTCCCGCCCAACAACGTCTGGAACGCGCGTGTCGACAATCTGCCGGTACACTCACAGTCGGCCGCCTACATCGCGTCGCTCGGGTCCGCCACCGGCCTGCACCCCGACTTTGGCTCAGGCTACTGGGCAGGTTACCCGATCGGCATGCAGTACGCGACCGTCTACTCGCCCACCCCGTCCATTCCGATCAACTACGTCGAATACGGTAGCCAGAGCGACCCCGGACCGTTCCCCATACCACTTAGCACGCCGGTTGAGGGAGGCAGTTGGTTGACGAATACCGGCGACCGGCATGTACTGGTCGTCAACACATTCGACTGCAAGCTGTACGAACTCTACCACGCCTATGTAAACGGCAACGGCGGATGGGACGCCGGTTCCGGCGCAGTCTTCGATCTCACTCATAACGCCCCGCTGCGACCCGACACGTGGACGTCGGCCGACGCCGCCGGGCTGTCTATTCTGCCCAGCCTGGCGCGTTACGACGAGGTGGCATCGGGCGTCATCACGCACGCGCTGCGCTTCACGGCCAATTGCTCGTCGGGCAACGTCTGGCCGGCGCGGCATCAGGCGCCGTACCGCACCGGCGCCTGCAATCCGCTGCCGCCTATGGGGTTGCGGGTGCGGCTCAAGGCGTCGTACGTCATCAATCCCGCGTGGTCGGCGCAGACCAAAGTCATTCTGACCGCGTTGAAGACGTACGGGCTGATTCTGGCCGACAACGGCAGTTCGTGGTATATCAGCGGCGCGCACAATGCCGGCTGGGTCGACGATGTGCTGGCGCCGGAGCTCAGTAACGTGAAGGGGGCAGACTTCGAGGTGGTGGACAGCGCGCGGCTCATGCTCGACTACAACTCGTGGGCGGCGGCTGTGAATCTCCAGTACCTGCCGGCCATCATCCGGTGACGCGGCGCTATTTCTTGAGCGCGCTCTGCCACTGGTAGAGACGATTGAGTGCCTCCAGCGGCGTCAGCGCTTCCAGATCGAGCGACTTGAGTTCCTCGAGCACGGGGTCTGAGAGGTTGAAGAGCGCGGGCTGCAGCGGGGCCGGCGACCGCTCGCCGCGCACACTACGCGGCTCCGACGACTGGCTTTCCAGATCGTCCATGATCTCCTCGGCGCGATTGATGATCGGGCGGGGCAGTCCCGCCAACTGCGCGACATGGATGCCGTACGAACGATCGGCGCCGCCCGGCACGATCTTGCGCAGGAATGTCACCTTGCCCTCGGCCTCGGACACGGCAACGTTGTAGTTCTTCACGCGCGGCAGCCGGTCGGACAGCGCGATGAGTTCATGGTAGTGTGTGGCGAACAATGTCTTGGCCTGCAGGCGCGGATGATTGTGGATGTGTTCGATGACGGCCCACGCAATCGCCAGCCCGTCGTACGTGCTGGTGCCGCGCCCGATCTCGTCGAGGATCAGCAGGCTGCGCGGCGTGGCATGGTGCAGGATGTTCGCCGTCTCGACCATCTCAACCATGAACGTCGACTGTCCCGCGCTGATGTCGTCCTGCGCGCCCACGCGTGTGAAGATGCGATCTACGATGCCGATGTGCGCCTCATCGGCCGGCACAAACGAACCAATCTGCGCCATCAGCACGATCAGCGCGGTCTGGCGCAGGTACGTCGTCTTGCCGGCCATGTTGGGGCCGGTCAGCACGACCAGTTCGCCGTCGGACAGCCGCGTGTCGTTAGGCACGAACGGCTCTTGCCGCGCGCTCAGTTCGACCACCGGATGCCGCCCGCCGGCGATCAGCAACTCGCGCCCGTCGCTCAACACCGGACGCACATAGCGGTTCAGCACCGCCACCTCGGCCAGCGACAGGCAGACGTCGAGATGCGCCAGCGCATGCGCGGCGGCCAGCAGGTCGCGGCTGCGCACCGCGATCTGCCGCAGCGTCTCGCGGTAGATCTGCCGCTCCAGGTCGAGCGTGCGCTCTTCCGCGTTCAGGATCAGCGTCTCCTGCTCCTTCAGCGCGGGCGTAATGTAGCGCTCGGCGTTCGTCAGCGTCTGCTTGCGAATATAGTCGGAAGGCGCATGCTCGGAGGCCGCCTTGCTGATCTCGATGTAGTAGCCGAAGACCTGGTTGTAGCCGACTTTGAGCGTCTTGATGCCGGTCCGTTCGCGCTCGGTGCGCTCCAGGTTCGCCAGCCACTGCTTCGCTTCGCGCACGGCCTGGCTCACGCCGTCAAGCTCAGCCGAATAGCCGCCACGGATCACGCCGGTATTGTTCATGGTCGCCGGCGGCTCGTCGCTGATCGCCGCCGCAATGGCGGCGGCGGCCTCGCGGGCGGCGGCGACACCGACCGGCGGCACGCTGACGGGCGACGCCGCATCCGCCAGCAGCGCGCGAATCGTCTCCACGCGCTCCAGCCCGGCGCGCAGCGCGTTCATCTCGCGCGGCAGCGCCGCGCCCTGAATGACGCGGTTGACCAGCCGTTCGAGGTCGGTCATGCCCTTGAGTGCCTGCCTCAACTCGGCGCGCCGCATCGCCGCTCCGGCAAAGTGCGCGACTGCATCGAGGCGCGACTCGATTTGCGCGCGGTCGAGCAGCGGCTGGTTGATCCAGGTGTGCAGCAGGCGCGCGCCCATCGGCGTCAGCGTCTGGTCGAGCACGCTGAGCAGGGCGCCGCGCGCATCGCCGCGCATCGAGCGCGTCAGTTCCAGGTTGCGCCGCGTCGCCGCGTCGAGCAACATGTAGCTGTCGGTCGAATAGGCGCGCAGGTCGGTCAATTGCGCCAGCGCGGCCGCCTGCGTGTCTTTGAGGTACTGCACGATCGCGCCGGCGGCCGCCGTCATCGGCGGCGAGCCTGCGATGCCGAAGCCGTCGAGCGTGCCAACCTTGAAATGATCGAGCAGTGCCCGGCGGGCCGTGTCAGCGTCGAAGCGCCATGCCGGGTATGGCGTAACCGTCGCGCCGAATACCGCCAGATCGGCGGGCGCGTGCCATGCGTCGGGGCCACCGGAGACCAAGACCTCGGCCGGGGCCAGTCGCTCCAGTTCGCGAACCAGCGCGCCACGCGCGTCGGACCCCGCAAACTGCGTCGCCGCAAACTCGCCGGTCGTGATATCGCAGAACGCCAGGGCGCAGCGCTCGCCGATCGCCACGGCCGCCAGGTAGTTGTTTCTCCGCGCGTCGAGCATCGACGCCTCGACGACCGTGCCCGGCGTCACCACGCGCACCACCTCGCGCGGCATCAGGCCATCCTGCGGGTCGGTGCCGGTCTGCTCGGCGATGGCGACCTTGTAGCCCTTCGCGATCAGCCGCGCCAGGTAGTTCTCTGCCGCATGGTGCGGCACGCCTGCCATCGGAATACGCTCGCCCTTCGCCACCGGGCGTGACGTCAGCACGACGTCGAGCTCGCCCGCCACCAGGCGCGCGTCGTCGTCGAACGTCTCGTAGAAGTCGCCCAGTCGGAAGAAGACGATAACGTCGGGGTACTGCTTCTTGATGTTGAGGTACTGCTGGCGTATCGGCGTGGTCATCGCTGGCTATGATAACCGATAGGCGCGAACGCGCCAACTCAGAGGGCGTTGCGCTGGTTGTTGCATTCAGAGGCATGCGTACTCGGGCGCATCCGGGTGCAACTGCGCCCACGTAAGCGCATGGCCCCGGCGTCTGGCGCGTGCAAGCCGGCGGGCCGGACATCGCGCGCGCAAGCGGCGCTCGGTCCGAGCATTCTCATCGCGCTCGACCGCTGATGGCACGACACCCAGTGATTCGCGCAGGCTCTCCGCCGCGCCGAGGCAGATCGCCGCGTGCTCCAGTTTGCCCGCGGCGACGGCAACCGCAGCCAGTTCCCAGAGGCAGTGCAGCCCATCGATGCGAAAGTCCAGGCCGTGGTAAAGTGCCAGCGCCTGCCGGATCAGATCCGCCGCATTGCCTGTGTCGTCGGCGTCGAGCGCGACGCGCGCCTGCCCGCGCATGGCGGTCGCAGCGCCGGACCGGCTGCCCAATTCACGCGCCAGCGTCAGGCTCTCGGCAAACAAGCGGGCGGCTCGCATACGGTCGCCTTCCAGGAGCGAGATGCGGCCTTGCCAACTGAGGGCAAACATCAGGACGTGGAAACGTCCACCAAGTTTCCGCGCGAGGGTTACGCTCTCGTGCAGCATTGACTGCGCGCGGGCGAAGTCGCGGCGGTGCATCGCCACGGCAGCGCCCAGCGTATTGAGGATGTTAGCCGCATCGGCGGCATTGCCGGCCGTGCGCGCCAAGCCCAGCGCCTCCTCAAAACACGCCAGCGCGCGAGCGGCGCGACCGCGATCCTTCGCGATCAGGCCTAGCGCATAGAGGACGTGGGCGAGGTTCTTTTGGTCGTTCAGCGTGCGAAGCAAACGCAGACTCTCGCGCAAGCAGCGGTCCGCCCCGGGCAGATCATATTGCTCACGCGCGATGCGGCCCAGACTAGCCAAAGCCATTGCGACGCCAGCGCGGTCGGCATCCTTTCGACGCAGCATGAGGCACTCTTGTTGCAAAGCCAGGGCGCGGTCAAAATCCGCCTGGAGCCGCGCCAGTTCACCCGTCGCATACAGGAGTGCTGCCTGTAACCCGCGCGGCAAGTCTCGTCGCCCCGGTGTTCCGACGAGTTGCTCCATCCATGCGCGGCCCGTTTCCACGGGTCCGCGCACGGTCCAAAACGGCGCCAGCGCGATGCACAGGCGAGCGGCGTGCTCGAGTTCATTATGCCCCATCAACCAGGCGAAGGCGGCCTGGAGGTTGTGCGCCTCGGGCGCCAGCCGGTCCAACCAGACGGCCTGCCGCGGGCCGGTCAGTGCCGAGCTTGCTTTTTCCGCCAGCGAGAGGAAGTGGCGTGCGTGGATTCGCCCGGCGGTTTCCAGTTCACCCCGCGCCTGCGCACGTTCGAGCGCAAAGGCTCGGATGGTTTCGAGCAGCGTGAAGCGCGCCGCGCGATTGGACATCTCCCGTTGCAGCAAGCTCACGCGCACCAGCGTCTCACGCGCCGCACGTCGTCCGGCCACGTCGCGCGTCAGCGCATTGATCGTCGCGGACGTGCCGCCGCCGGCCACCACCGCGAGGCGGAGAAAGACCGTCTGCGTTGCCGCATCCAGCCGATCGTGGCTCCAGGCGATGGCATCCAGAAGCGTTTGCTGGCGAGCGGGCAAGTCGCGCAGACCACCCGCTCGCAAGAGCGGCGCGCCGCGTGCGCGCGCCAGCATCTGTCGCGGCGTGAGCCGGTCGCCGCGCGCGGCGACCAATTCGATGGCGAGCGGCAGGCCGTCCAACCGTGCGCACAACAACGCCAGCGCCGGCGCGTTGCGGGCGCTCACCGTGAAGCCAGGATTGACCGCCCGCAACCGCTCAACGAACAGCGCCACGGCCGGGTAGCGGACGATCGCGCCGGCGTCCATGTCGCTGACGTCGGCGGGCACGGCCAGCGGCGGCACTCGCCATAGCTGCTCCGCGCGTACCGCCAGCGGTGCGCGGCTGGTCGCCAGCACCGTCAGACGTGGACAAGCGCTCAACAATTCCGCGAGCGCCGCCGCCGCCCCCAGCACATGTTCGCAGTTGTCGAGCAGTAACAGGAGGCGACGCTCCCGCAAAGCAACGGCTATGCTCTCCCCCAGCGCGATACCGACCCGTGTTGCGATGCCCAGCGCGTGCGCAATGGCGGGCATTACTTGGGACGCATCCTGGAGCGGGGCGAGCGACACGTAGCATACCCTGCCGCCAAACTCGGCGCTCAGGCCGTCTGCGGCTTCGATTGCGAGGCGGGTCTTGCCGATACCTGGCGGGCCGACAAGCGTCAACAGGCGTGTAGCCCCCGCCCTAAGGCGTTCGCGAACGGCGGCAAGTTCGGCGCCACGGCCGATCAGCGGTGTCGGCGGTGCGGGCAGGTTACCGTAGTGTGGAAAGGCCGCGCCCCACGCGTTTCCCGCCGGCGGCGCGCCCCAACGTCCGGAGCGGGCGAACGTGATGAATGCCTCGTGTTCAACCTCCGGCACCCGCAGGCAGTCGACGATCCGCGCCGCCATCTGCCTGGAGGGGCGACGGTCATCCGCCTCCAGTTTCTGCACGGCGATCAGCGAGCAGCCGACGAGCTCGGCCAGTTCGACCTGGGTCAGATCGAGCACTTTGCGCCGAAGTTTCAGCCACTGACCGAACGTCGTGATGTCCGGCATGCGTGCCCCGTCGGTAATTGCACCACCGCGCGGAAGCCTGTATGGGAAACTGTATGGCGCGCGCGGGCGACAAGCGTGATAGAATGCTGGCAGCATTTTAGCAAAGACCGCGTGACGCGTCCAGCACCTTGGCGCGGTTTGGCGGGGATCGTCCCCGGGAGGCCCACATGCCACGCATTGGAATCGGCCTGTTCCTGGCCCTGATCATCTGTGTGTTAGTGCTGGCTTTGGCCGCCGGCGTATCGGCAACGGCGCCCGCCGCACCGGCGGTCACCGTCGTCCAACTGCTTCCGGTGAAAGACACGTACGTCAATCAGGCTTCCCCCGACACGATCTATAGTGATAGCGCTTTCTTGAGTGTCGAGTACGATGAGTTTCTCAAGCAGTCTTTCTCACTGCTCCAGTTTGACCTGTCCGTCATCCCCGCCGGATCGGAGATCACCAGCGCCGTGCTCAAACTGTACCTGAGCGCCGCCGACTTCGGCAACGAGGTGCTTGCCGTACACCGTGTAAGCGATGCCTGGACGAACACCGCAACATGGAACACGCGCCCGGCCTTCACCGCCACCGAATATGCGACCCGCACGATTGGCACGACCATCAACTACAGCTACACCTGGCAAATTGCTTTACTGGTAGACCGCTGGCGCAACAACAGCATCACATATCCCAACAATGGCCTCGCACTCGTCGGCCGCAACAACGGCGGCACATGGTACCGCACTTTCGGCAGCTACCAGGGCACACACAGGCCCGTGCTCGTCGTCAGCTACAACCCGCCAACGCCGACGCCGACGCGTACGCACACGCCGACGCAGACACCGACAGCCACCTCGACGGCGACGCTCACCCCCACACCCACGCAAACCAATACACCAACCCAAACGCCCACGGGCACACGCTCACCCACCGCCACGCCAACCAATACGGATACGCCCACGACAACGCCGACGCCAACGGCGACGCCAACTCAGACTCATACGCCGACCAACACGCCCACGCCGACGCCGACACCAACCACGGTGCTACTTGGCTCGATCGGCGACTTTGTCTGGCACGACGCCGATCGTGATGGCGTTCAGGACGCTGGCGAGGATGGACTATCGGGGGTGCGGATCGACCTCATCCAGAGCGCCGTTGTCCTTGATACCGTGTTCACTGACGCTGGCGGCTACTATTCGTTTGTGGGCCTGGCCGCCGGGGCCTACACGCTGGCGCTTGACCCGTGGACCCTGCCACCCGGCTACAGTCTGACCAGCGGAACGGAACCGCGGGTCGTGGTACTCGGAAGCGGGGAGAACCTGACCAGCGTGGACTTCGGGTACGCAGCGGCGCCAACCCCGCCACCCCCGCCACCGTCGACCGTCGATCTGCAGTATGTCGATATGGAGGTACTGCAGGTGGTCGACAACGCGCGACTGGTCGCCGGCAAGCAGACCGTCGTGCGCGTCTACGTCGGTGTGAGCGGGACGGCACTGCCCGTCAACAACGTGCGCGGGCGACTGATGCGCGTCGGCATCGACACCTGGAACACGGCTTTGCGCTCGGACAACGCCATCACGATAGACCCAATCGTCGATCCTTACCTGGGCAACCGCGATGACTTCGGGCACACGCTCAATTTCACACTGCCCGACGACTGGCCGACCGGCGCATACTGGGTAAATGTGTGGGTCAACTACGCTCCGGGCATCGACGAATGCACCCTGTGCGGCGACAATAATGTTGGCAGCCGCTGGCTGTATTTCTTCGACCGCACGCCACTGAATGTATACATACCTCGCGTGCGGGTCATCACCGACTCCATCGGCAGCAGCCTGATACCGTCCCGAACGATGCGACTCGAGACGAGTGAATGGACCCGGCAGGTGTATCCCGTGCCCGATCTGCGCGTATGGACACTGCCCGTCATTTCAACAAGCGGCAACTTCAGCACCACCAAAGCCGCCGGCACGTGCAGCGACGGCTTTGATCAACTGCTGGACGACCTGCTGGAAATCAAGGCCGATAACGACGAGCCGTTTGCGAACATGCAGTACTACGCGATCATGCACCCCGATGTCGTCTCCAACAACGGCGGCTGTGCATCGGGCGGCGTCAGCGCCGGTAAGGTCACACCTGGCCGTTTGAGCGGACAGCAAACGCTGGCGCACGAACTGGGTCACGACTTCGCTTTGCGCCATGCGCCGTCGCCTTACACCAACTCGATCGGGCTCGGTCCGAGGGATCCGAACTGCTCGAATCCGGGCCGCATCAATGCGAGCTACCCGATCACGAACGGGCGGCTCGACTACTACGGCTTCGATGTCGTCACACCGGCCGTATTTCCAGCCGCGGGGTGGTATGACATCATGACGTACTGCGGCACCGGCGCGCAACCGTATCGCAATAAATGGCTCTCACTCTATACCTACGAACATCTGTTTGACTATTTCGACCCTAACCCTGCGGCTGTTTCCAGTGCCGGATTTTCGACCAGAGCGATCTCGCCGTCCGGCAATTACCTGCGCGTGATGGGACGCATCTACTCCGGCACGGCCGAATTGCGGCCGTTCTACCGTCTCAGCCTGCCCAGCGGCTCCAGCGACCACGCCGGGAGCGGCGCATACACACTGGAATTGCACAATGCTTCCGGCACGGTGATGTTCACGCGCTACTTCGACCCGCTGGGACACGACGGCGCACCGGATGAATTTGGCGCGTTCCTCGAGATCGTCCCATTGACTTCAGGCGTAGCGCGGATCGTTATTCGCGCCGGCACACTGGAAATCGCCAGCCGAAACGTCAGTGCGCATGCGCCCACCGTCGCCGTCGTCGCGCCAAACGGCGGAGAAACCTGGTCTGGCGCCGGCGCCGAGACCATTTCGTGGACGGGCAGCGACCTGGATGGTGACCCGCTTTACTACACCGTGCAGTACTCACGCGACGGCGGCGCCACGTGGCAGGCGTTTGCGGTGAACATCACCCAGACGCAGATCACGGTGGACGCGGCGGACTTTGGCGGCACGAGCAACGCGCGCGTGCGCCTGACAGCCAGCGACGGGGTGAACACGGCGCAGGACGCCTCAGATGGCGCGTTTACCATCGGCCGGAAGGCGCCGGAGCTGTGGCTAAGCGGGGAGACAGATGGCGCGTGGTTCGAGCCTGGGCAGGTGGTCTCGCTGCAAGCGTTGGCCACCGATGTCGAAGACGGCCCCCTGAGCGGCAGCGCGCTGACCTGGACCTCGAGCCTCCAGGGCTCACTAGGCTCGGGCAGCTACCTTGCCCGCAACAACCTGCTGCCCGGCACGCACGTCATAAGCGTAACGGCGCTCGATTCCGACGGGATGAGCGCCAACGCGACCATCACGATCTTCATCGGCCACCGCACCTATCTGCCGCTGATCGCGAGGTAGAAGCGAGAGTTGCGTGGCTAGCCGTTGCTTCCCAATGAGCGAATCATCCATTTGCCCGGCTCGGGCAGAACCTCGAAGCCGGCGTAGCGATGGTACAGTTCGTGTGCGTCGCGTGTCGCCAGCACAACGCGCTTGATGCCCTGCAGGCCGGGATGTGCGATCACCATCTGCATGAGCCACTTACTGAGGCCGCGGCCGCGATGCGACGGCGCGATGAACACGTCGCACACCCATGCAAACGTAGCGTAGTCCGTCACCACGCGCGTGAACCCGACCAGCGCGCCGCGATCGTACACGCCGAAGCAGAGCGAATTGGCAACCGAGCGCTCGACGACGTCGCGCGGGCGGCCCAGCGCCCAGTACGCCTGCTCGCTCAGTAAGTGGTGCAGCGCATCCAGGTTCAGCTTCGCGCGGTCCGTGCTGATCTCATACACGCCCCGGCGCTCCTCGATGATCTCCATCCCGTTTCCTCCGACGGCCCGAACGGGCCCAAACACAAAAGGCTGGCGCCATGGCAAGCGCCAGCCCGTGCGTGTCCAATCGATCGCGCGGGCCGCAACATTGCCGCCCGCGCGTTGACCGCGTGCGCGGCTACATCCAGTTCATCTTGCGGACGTTGGCCCAGTTGCCCTCTTCGCAGGCGAGGATACCGCCCTCGAAGCCCTGGAACGCCCAGCGCACGCCCTGCACCACCGTGCGCAGCTCGTTGGTAACCGGCCGGCCAAGGTTCAGCTCCTTGGCCCTCCGCTGGATCGCCGCATCCGGATTGAACGAGATGCCAATCGCCATCCAGGCCGCTGTACGAATCTCTTCAGGGATTTCAGCCGCGACAGACATAATGAACTCCTGCAAGGGAAAGTTTCGGGGGTCGGATTTGCCGGTGATCGCGCCGGATATCATCGCGTGCGTCACGATCATGTCCGGCGTGACGGCGTACCGGCGCACCAGATACGCGCAAAGCTTGCGCGTGGCGGCCACCATGCGCGGATCGTACGGGTCTACGCCGTCATTGCGGTTGACCATCTCGATGCCGATCGAGAAGTTGTTCCAGTCGCTCAGGTTGTTGTAGAACGAAGGGCCGGCATGCCACGCGCGCTGTACCTCGTCCACCATCTGGTAGACGGAGCCGTCGCGGTCGACGAGATAGTGCACCGACACGCCCGACACGGGGTTGGCCAGCCAGTTGAGTGAGGGACCCGACTCGCCGACGGTCGCATGCAGCACAATCGCATTGGGCACCGTTTCGGGTGGCCGGTCATTATAGTTGTCGCTGGGAAAAATGCGCGCCAGCGGATACTCCGGTAACGCCATACGCCTCCTGCTCTACATTGAGATTCGACGTTGAAGGAATTGTAACACGCCTGGTGCGCGTTGCGCAAGTTCGCACAAACAGTATCAAAGCCCGCGCGGTCTCTGGCAACGCAATGGCGCACCGGGCGGCATGCCGCAACCATTCGGGTCTCGCCCCACCGCATTGGAATTGCCAAACCGGTCGACTTGCCTGATAATGGCGCAGATATGCTGCATCCGATCGAGCACCCGGGCATGGCCGATCTGCGCGCCGCGCTCGCAGCTATGTCGCCTGCCGCCCTGTCCACGGTCGAACGCGCCTTCGGCGTGGCCGAGCAGGCCCACCACGGGCAGTTGCGCGACGAGGGCGCGCCGTTCATCGAGCACCCGCTGCGCGTGGCGCTGATTGTCGCGCGCGAGCTGGGCCGCAGCGACGCCGATCTGCTTGCCGCCGCGCTCCTGCACGATGTCGTCGAGGACTCGTCCGTGCGGGAGGCCGACGTGCGGCTCGCCTTCGGCCATCAGGTCGCGCATCTGGTCGGCCTGCTGACGAAGGAGAAGGTACATGACCCGCAGGCCAAGCGCGCCGCGACCCGCCGCTATCTCAAGCGAATCGCCGACGCCTCGCCGGAGGCCCTGCTGCTCAAGCTCTGCGACCGGCTCGACAATCTGCGCTCACTCGACGCGATTCCCGATTACGACAAGCGCAACAAATACGTCCGGGAGACGTACTGGCTCTATATGCCATTTGCCGAGCGTGGCGGCGAGTTCTTCCGGCGGCAGTACCTCGACCTGATGGCTGCCACCGTGCGCCGGGATGGCGAGCTAATCGACCTGCGCCTCGCGGACTATCCCGAACTGACGGGCGGCATCGAAACGCGCCGCGACCCAACATAGAAACTCTATGCGAAATCTTGAACTCAAGGCGCGCCTGGCCGACCTTGCACATGGCGAGCAAGTCGCGCGGTCGCTCGGCGCGGAAGCGCGCGGCGACCTGCACCAGATCGACACGTACTTCGTGACACCGCGCGGCCGGCTCAAACTGCGCGAGATCAACGACGCCGGCGGTGAGTTGATCTACTACGACCGCCCGGAAGCGACGGCGACGCGCTGGAGCGACTACTTTGTCGCGCCGGTCGCCGATTGCGCCGCCCTGCGCGATGTGCTGGGGCGCGCCTACGGCGAGCGGGTGATGGTCGAAAAGACGCGCCGCCTGTACATCTATCGCGGCGCGCGCATCCACCTCGACGACGTGGCGCGCCTCGGCGCGTTCGTAGAGTTCGAGGTACCGGTCGCAACCGACGCCGAAGCCGACGCGCAGAGTGCGCGTGCCATCATGCGCGCGCTCATGGACGCTTTCCACTTGCTCGATACGGACGCCGTGCGCGCGTCGTACGGCGAGCTACTCGGAGGCGGCGATCTGTGAGCCGGGTGCTACTGTGCATTGACTTCGGCGGCACGCAGACGCGCGCCGCCGTCATCGACGAAGCGGGCGCGCTGTTGTCGCGCACGCAGGCGCTCACGCCGAGCCGCGAGGGGCCGGACGCCGTCTTTGCGGTCATCACGCAGGCTGCGCGCGCGGCGCTAGCGCAGTCACCACGCACCGATATCAGCGCAGTCGGCCTGTCGTCGCCCGGGCCAATCGTCCCGAGCACCGGCATCGCGTACAACTTGCCGAATATCGCCAACTGGGGCGCCGTGCCGATCGGGCCGCGCTTGGCCGCCGAGTTCGGCGTGCCGTGCTACGCAGGCAACGACGCTAATCTGGCCGCGTTGTCCGAATGGCGGTTCGGGGCCGGGCGCGGAACCGCGCACCTCATCTACCTGACGCTCAGCACCGGCATCGGCACCGGCGTCATTAGCGGCGGGCGGCTCATCGAGGGCAAAGACGGACTGGCCGCCGAGGCGGGGCACGTCGTCATCGAAAGAGACGGGCCGCCCTGCTCGTGCGGCAATCACGGCTGTGTCGAGTCGCTGGGCGCCGGCTGGGCGATCGCCCGCAGCGCGGAGGAGCGGCTCGCACGAGGCGAGCCGTCCGTACTGCAAGCCGAGCGCCGCCACGTGTCGGCCCGCCTCGTCGCCGAGGCCGCAGCCGCAGGCGATGCACTGGCCGCCGGCGTGTTCCGCAATGCCGCGGTCGCGATCGGCATCGGCATTGGCAATCTGATTACCGTCTTCAATCCGGAAATCGTCGTGTGCGGCGGCGGACTGACCAATGCCGGCGAATTGCTGTTCGGGCCCGTGCGCGAAACGGCGCTGTCGCGCTGCTGGGGGCCGCTCGGCGCCGGCACCCGCATTGTCCGCGCCGAGTTGGGCGACAATATGGGCCTGCTCGGCGCGCTGGTATACGCACTCTCACGCGGCGCGTGATCCGCGCCCAACCATCCCTGTGAGCATTATGATCGGTATACCACCGGTACGTCTCGTAAACGCCATCCGCTACGTCACCCCGCTGCGCGAGGGCGGCTCGATGCCCGCCATCGTGGAAGCGGACGACGAGGGCACCTACGTCCTGAAGTTCCGCGGCGCCGGGCACGGCGCCAAAGCGCTGATCGCCGAATGGCTCGGCGCCGGCATCGCCCGGGCGCTCGGATTGCCGATTCCCGAAATCGTCCTGATGCAGCTCGATCCCGAGTTCGGAAAGACCGAGCGCGACCCGGAGATCCGCACGCTCATCCAGTCCAGCGCCGGACTCAACCTGGCGGTCGACTATCTGCCGGGCGCGATCGGGTTTGAGGTCATGGACCGGCCGCGCATTGCGCCCGACCTAGCGTCGCTGATTGTCTGGTTTGATTCGTTCATCACCAACGTCGACCGCGCGGCGCGCAACCCCAACATGCTCTGGTGGAAGCGGCAGCTATACCTGATCGACCACGGCGCGGCGTTTTACTTCCAGCACAACTGGCCCGAGGCGAATAACGTCGCGCACAGCCCGTTCCGCACCATCAAGGACCATGTGCTGCTGCTTTCGGCGAGCCAGATAGAGGCAGCCGGGCAGCGTGCCGCCGCGCACCTGAACAACGCCTTCCTGGACGATCTGGCCGGATCGATCCCCACGGAATGGCTTGAACCGGCAGAGGGCTTCGCGAGCGCCGACGCGCACCGGGCGGCATATGGACGGTTCATGCGGGCGCGGCTGGAGTCGGCGGCGACCTTTGTGGCGGAGGCGCGTCGTGCCCGAACGCATGGCATTTGAAGCGGCGATCATCCGGATCGTGCCACGCGTGGAGCGCGAGGAGTTTATGAACGCCGGCGCGATCGTGTACTGCCGCGCGCGCCGTTACCTGCGCGCGCGGGTCGCGCTGGACTGGGCGCGACTGGACGGTTTCGCGCCCGGCCTATGCGACCGCGCCGAATTGGAAGAACACCTGGCCCACCTGGTACTCGTCTGCGAAGGCGACCCAGCGGCCGGCGAAATCGCCGCTCTGTCGGTGTCGGAGCGATTCCAGTGGCTGGTCGCGCCGCGCAGCACGATGATTCAGTGCTCGGCCGTACATGCCGGATACGCCGTCGATCCCGATGCCACGCTGGAACACCTGATGCACACGATGGTCAGGCTGCCGTAAGACCACGATTGAGCCGGCGTCCGCTTTCCAAATAGATCAGCGGGCCACTGCGACGTGCAGCGGCCCGCTGTTTTGAAATCTGCGCTTGAGGCGTTGCTAGAACGCGTTCTTGATCTCGCTGAACACGTTGCCGACCACCGGCCCCAGCAGCGTCAGGATCGCAATCACCACTGCCGGCGTGCTATGAACTGGCCCCCCTGGTGCTTGTCACGCATGCTGGCTCGACAAGAAAGCGGCGTTGCCCTCCCCCCGACCCCCTCCCAACTTCGTTGGGAGGGGGCGAGATTCTAAGGGGAGGTGCGCGGCGGCTGCGCCGCCG
>JACRMK010000022.1 GCA_016235055.1 Chloroflexota bacterium
GGATGTTGCTCGGCTTGACATCGCGGTGAACGATGCCGTGCGCATGCGCGAAATCCAGCGCCGATCCAATCTGGCGCGCGAGATCGACAGTTTCCAGCAGGGATAATTTGCCCTGCACGTGCAATCTGTGCGACAGCGTCTGGCCCTCAACAAAGTCCATGACGAGGTAGTGCAAATCCCTCTCTTGCGCGATGTCGATCACGTGCACGATGTGCGGATGGGGGAGGCTGCTGGTGGCGCGCGCCTCCTGCCGGAAGCGTGCGACGAACTGCTGGTCGAACACGAGATGCGGCGCCAGCACTTTGATCGCGACGTCCCGGTTCAGTATCTTGTGGCGCGCCCTAAAGACGGCGCCCATGCCGCCGCGACCGATCTCTTCCAGTATTTCGTATTGGCCGAGCGTGCGGCCGATCAGGGAGTCCGTTGGATCAGGCATTGCTCATCGGCACGTAAAGACATTCTGAGCACGAGAGCAAGCAGCGCCGGTCCAGGCACGAATGCTCTCGATTCCGAAGCTATCCCCATTGCCTACAAAGAACCCGCCAAATTTCTTATCTAGAGCGAAGATGCTGTCCGTGCGAGTAGCCGTAAGTCGGTCGTTTATATAGACCCTCAACTGCTGGCCGACAAATACCAACTTGAAAGTTGTTTCTCCATTTGTTTTCAAGATCAGGTTTTCAACGCTACCCAGATCATCCCATGGGCTGGCCAATGCCGGTCGAAGCAATCCTAGCCCCGCAGGATTTCTTGACCAGGTGGCCTTTTCTCCTTGAGAGACGATAATGGCGAAATAGCCTTCCGGGATCAGAAAATATAATCCTGAGAATCGTACGCGCCGATTGAATACTGCTTGAATCGTGGTATCGCCGTTGATCTGGATGGGTTTCTGGGGCGAAGCCAGCAAACCTTGCCACTCACCGCTCATTAGTGGAGCCGAAAGTGACAACTTGCCGCCCACAATACCATCCACCCCTCGTTGTCCATTCCACCTCATGCCGTCTGCCTGAAACGTGTCGTCAAAAATCAGAATGCTATGAAGCGGTGTAGGGCTTGGTGAGGGTGTTGGTGTCAGACTCAGAAGCGCCTGCCTGGCTTCAGTACCATCAGGCTTGAATGACGCAGCAAATTCAAACCAAGTGATTGCTTCGGCCACCTTGCCCGCGTTCAAATAGAATTGGCCATAGTTGTACATTGCAGCATAGAGCTGGTCATTGATAGTTGCATCGGTTGGATCGACTGTGCGGGCTTGTTTCAATAGATCAACGGTCTGTGCCCAATCCTTCCCCCACACGAGATCGACTTTGGCCATCAATTCGGCAACGCGCCGTTGATCGGTCTGCGTCGCCGTCGATGTCGCCAGAGGCTTTGCCGTCGCGGTGGGCATAAGTTGTGTGCTCGTAGTGGAGGGGGCCGAGGTCGCCACGAGCGGTGGGGGAACAATGGCTTCAATTGCTCCGGCAGGCGCTACTGGCACAGCACTCCGCGAGTTCGTTATAATCAGGATGAGCGCGACAATGAGCGCACACGATCCCACGGCAATCGCGAAGGGCCTCAGACCGAGCCGCCGCCTGCTTGCGGGGGGCGCAGTGGCGTTACTCCCCAGCGCGCTTACCAGTGCGTCAGCCGTCGCAAACCGATCTGCCGGTTTCTTCGCCAGTCCCTTCGCCATCGCAAACCGATCTGCCGGTTTCTTCGCCAGTCCCTTCGCCAACGCCTGCTCCACGTGCGGCGGCAACTCTTTGCGCACGCTCCGAATCGGCTTGGCCGGCGTATGCACCACGCGATATGCCGAGGCAACCGGCGTATCCGCATGGAACGGGTTGGCGCCTGTCAGTGCCTCATAGAGCACCACCGCCAGCGAGTACAGGTCGCTGCGCCCGTCAACCTCCGCGCCCTGCGCCTGCTCCGGCGACATATACTCCGGCGTGCCAATCGACGTGCCCGACCGTGTCAACTGTGTGCCGACCAACGATTTGGCGATGCCAAAGTCGGTCAGAAACGCTTGCCCTTTGGTGTTCAGCAGGATGTTGCTCGGCTTGACATCGCGGTGAACGATGCCGTGCGCATGCGCGAAATCCAGCGCCGATCCAATCTGGCGCGCGAGATCGACAGTTTCCAGCAGGGATAATTTGCCCTGCACGCGCAATCTGTGCGACAGCGTCTGGCCCTCAACAAAGTCCATGACGAGGTAGTGCAAATCCCCCTCTTGCGCGATGTCGATCACGTGCACGATGTGCGGATGGGGGAGGCTGCTGGTGGCGCGCGCCTCCTGCCGGAAGCGCGCGACGAACTGCTGGTCGAACACGAGATGCGGCGCCAGCACTTTGATCGCGACGTCCCGGTTCAGTATCTTGTGGCGCGCCCTAAAGACGGCGCCCATGCCGCCGCGACCGATCTCTTCCAGTATTTCGTATTGGCCCAATGCCCGACCTATCAGCGATTCCATGCCCTGTATACCTTGCGCTCTAGAATCAACTATTTCCAATACGTGTATAGTAATAGGCCATGGGCGCCCGTTCGTCAATCATGTTTTCGGACGATTGACGGTCAACCGCATATCCCGGTAAACAAGTACCATCCAACAATTCATGGGTGAACAAGAAACAGGTCAATAGTAGTTCCATCTTCGAGCAATTCCTCGGGAAGAATAGTTCCATGGATCTCCGTCCGATTGTTGATGACAGCACGACTCAGTATGCCCGATCCGTGAGTAGTGATTGAGAGTGTCTTGCCAAGATGCATAACTTTGACAGACACCCCGCCAGCAAGGGGCGTGACGCGCATACCGCGTGCTCGCACGGAGTCCCAATCCTCGTCTATACCGGCATAGGTTGTAAGCAAAGTGTGCAGAAGAGAACGGCTTGACCATTGATAGGCGGGTGCCCCTTGCGGGATGCCTGACGCTGTGTACCATTCATAGCCTGGGCCATTTGATGGATCTGCCAGATGTCCGGAGAAAGCGTTGGCCATATTCCTGACGATCCGAAGCGCTACGCCAGGCTGTTCATGCATGGCGAAAGCGCGCGCAGCTAGGCCGCCGATCGGAATCCAGTACCCATTGTGATACGTCCCGTCGCGAACCAGCACTTTTTCAAAGATGACATAATCGCGCGGATCATAGTCACCATAGACAGTTTTCGCTGGCGGTGGCATGCCACTTGGCGGCCCAAGCAGATAATCCGCATGTTGACGAACAAAACCCAGAATGCTATCAGCTTGCTGGGTAGTGGCAATGCCATATACGATAGCCAGCATGTTGGTATCCATCTCAAAATAGTCGCGTTCAGAAGGTGTCCAACTACGGAAATGGCCGAAAGCCGCGACGGGGGGGGCATTCCGTATGAATGGGGCGGTGGTAGCCCAGAGTACGCGGCCGATGTCTGCCTTGATGCCCTGTGCAAAGGAAAAATACCGCATTGATTCGCCCTTATTCCCGAGCTCCGCTTCCATGGTGGCCATTGCAAGCGTTGCACGATACCACAGCATGTTCACCTGACCTGCATAACCGGATCGCGCAATCTGGTCCGCCCAATCCGCCGCCACTGGTGGCGGTAAACCCGGCACTCGATGAACTAATGCATTTACAAGGAACGGGCTCCCCGTGCTGTCAACGTGACCGGCCATCCAGGCCCATGCTGTCCGCAATGCCGGAGCGTATCTCTCCAGTTGCGCTCGATCACCTGTAATTCGATAGGCGTCGACCACTGCAGCAATCAGAATCGGTGTTTCATCGTAGTAACCGGATAGCAGAACACTTGCGAACTGCCCGGACGGTTCCTGCAGATTCAGCCAGTACTCTATCTCAGATGAGGTATACGGTGATAGTTGTGAGTAGACATTTGTCGGGATCATTCCCCAAGCAAACGAATCCCGAATCCACGGGCTGTCGTATCCATCGCCAGCTGAATGCGCCCGGGGAGGAGCGCCGGGCGCATTCCAATTCACGTAGAGTAGGTTATAGCCGATAATTCGTAATGCTTCGTCCTTTGCTCTGTTCAGGGATGGCTCTGCAGAATCAAAAATCTCATTCGGGTCAGCGGAGCCGAGTGTGAGAGTTGGTAACGTGATTTTTGTGGGGCCTGATGTGGCTAGGATGGTGACAACTGCCGGTTGTGGTGAAGCCGTTGGCGTGCTCGTGCTTGAATTTACAGCTATTGGGGTCAAAGTAGTCGGGTACTGGCTAGCCGATGAAGGCGTTTGCGCTATTGCAGTTCGCGGGGAGACGAGTGGATCGACCGTTGCAGTTGACACGACCGTCGCCGTCGGCCTAAGTGGCGGTGGCAGGTTGCTGGCAGAAGGCATCGGCACCAACGTCATAGCAGAGTCGGGCGCTCCACAGCCGGCGAGCACTAGACAAAGCGCAATGGCCAAGCCGATTGGCATTCGCATGCAAATCGACCTATTGGGCCGGCCCAAACTCAATATCATCATAGTAGACCGTATTCGGGGTTCCGTTGCATTTTTCCGCCGCATAGCCCAACTCAATGACGACCGTCTGTCTGTCGGAAGGAGTCCGTACGGTTTGCTGCATGCGCTGCCATTGCGTAGTCGGAGTGCGGTCGCCCATATATATGATTTTGGTCTCTGCGATTATCCCCGGAGACTTGAGATATCCCTGCCTGACACTGATACTCGCGGCGCCGTCAGCAATGATCCAATCCTTGGCGCTTCTAAGCCAAAACGTCAAGATATATTGAGTGTTTGGGTCTACATCCAGCGGATTGCTCATCCAGCGTACCCGAAAGTTCTGTCCACCCGGTGTGCAAGGAGGGCCCCCAACTGACACAGAGCGTTGGCCTGTGTTGGAAATATTGCTTTCCCACGTCAGCTTGGCATACTGAAAGGTATCCAGATTCCACCCAATCGGCAGAGACCCCGTTCCCTGTTCGAAGGATGGGTTTGCCAACAGATTGCGCACCGGGCCTACCGTTGGCGTGCTAACAGGCTTTGGAGTGGACGTCGGCGTCAATGCAAGCAATGCTTGCCGCGCCTCGATACCGTCCGGCTTCATACCCAACGCTTTCTGAAACTGCTGTACGGCCTCGTTCAGCGCGCCTTGACTCAATAAGGCCTGCCCATAGTTGTAATATGCGACATACAACTTGTCTCTGATTTCAAGATTACTCGCGTCGGTTTGATACGCTTGTGAGAGCAAGCCAATGACTTGCGGCCAGTCCCTGCCCCACACGCGATCGACCTCCACCAATAGCGCAGCGCTTTTCTCACTGGCCGTGCGCGTGGGCGTCGACGTGGGTGTTGACGTGGTCGTCGGTGGCAGCACAGTTGGCGCCAGCGATGGCACGGCGGGAGTTGTCGCCACACCCGGCGCATTGCCGGTCGGTTGAATCACAAACGGCTGGCTTGTCGGGCTGTTCGTCAGCTCGGGCGGGCGACTGAAGCTTGCCACAAACAACGTGATCACGATGACCAGTAGAGCGCCCAGCACGCCAGCGGGGACCCATACGGGTATGCGTCGACCGCCTGCGCCGCCCACGCCGACTTTCCGGCCTACGGCGGCTTCGAGCGCCGCGACCAGGGCGTCCATGCTCTGGTAACGCTTGCGCGGATCTTTCTGGATCGCTCGCAATACGGTTCGCTCAACGGCGCTGCTCAGCTTCGGATTGAGGCGGCGCGGCGGCGGCGGCGGCCGCATCAAGTGCCCAGTGATGATGGCCCGTGTATCGCCAACAAATGGCAGGTGCCCGGTCACCATTTGGTACAACACAATACCGAACGAGTAGATGTCGGAGCGGTGGTCCAGCGCACCGCCCTCGGCCTGCTCGGGCGACATGTATTCGAGCGTGCCGATGCGCGCGCCCGTTTGCGTCAGACGGGTCTGGCCCACGGCCAGCGCGATGCCGAAATCGGAGAGAAGTGCCCGCCCACTGCGCTCCAGCAGGATATTTGATGGCTTGACATCGCGGTGCACGATATTGCGCTGGTGCGCGAAGGCCAGCGCCGCCCCCACTTGCTGCACAATACCGGACACGATGTTGAGATCGAGCGGCGTTCCGGCTTGCATGATATCGTTGAGTGGCGAACCATCCACGTATTCCATCGCCATGAACGAATAGCCTTCGGCCTGGCCGGCGTCATGGACGCGCACGATATTCGGGTGAGTCAGCACACCGGCCAGATTCGTCTCGTGATGAAACCGCCGCAGGAAGTCCGGGTCGAACTGATAGGCCGGATGCAACACCTTCAACCCGATCGGGCGGTTCAGATTGGCCTGCTGCGCTTTGAAGACAACCGCCATCCCGCCGCGGCCGAGAATCGACACGACCTGGTACTGGCCCAGGGTCTGTCCAATTACGTCTTCAGCCCAATCGCGTTGGGCGTTCGCCGGTTGAGACATATCCATTCCTGATGAGCACCGGGCTATCGGGATGTCGCCACGGGGGTTGGGCTCAACCCGGCCAACGCTTGAGCCGCTTCGACGCCGCCTGGCTTGACGGCCAGCGCCGCCTGGTACTGCTGGATGGCGTCTCCCGGTCGTCCCTGCACCACTAAGTTCTGGCCGAAATTGTAGTGGGCCGCATATAGCTTCTCAACGATCAGCGTATTGGACTGGTCAATCGTGTTGGCCTGCTCCAGCAAGCGGATCGCCTCCGGCCAGTCGCGATCCCAGGCAGCATCCACGCGCGTCAACAAGTCCGCAACCTGTTCGGCGGGCGAGCGCGTCGGCGCCGGCGTCGGCTCGGCGCCGGGAACGCGCGCAAAGCGCATCGTCGCCTGGCCGTCGCTCGTTTCCAACTGCACCAGCGCGACCGGCGCACGCGCGTAGAATTGACGCAAGCCTCGGTTGACGCCGTCAGACAGGATGCCGCCCACCACATAGGGCGTGACGCCATTCACGCGCTCAAGCCGCAATTGTGGCGCGCCGCTTTCAAGGTACAGGCGAGCGTCAAGGGCAACCAGTGTGTTGAGTAGTTTCGCCGATACGACCACGGCGTTGGCCGATCGGATGTGCACGACAGGGTCTTGCAACGTCTCGAAAGCGTAGGTCTTCAGTTCGGCGCCGATGAGTGATTGCAACCACTGATCGTCAACGACGATCGACCGGTCGACGTCAACGGCCACAGCCTTCCAATTCAGTGGATAATTGGCGATCGCCTTCTCGGCGACATCGGCGACGACGTACGACAGCGCAACGATCACGATAGTGCCAAGGATCACGGAGACGATAGCTAGAGCGGCCATCAATTGCAGCATCCATTTCGAAACGGTCATCAACAAGCCCAGGCTGAAGCGCGTGGCGCGCACGGTGCCCTTCCGCGCCAGGGCGCCAAGTCGTGAAGGCGTAAATACCCCGTCGGCTGCTGCGCGATCGACCCGCGCAGGCGCCGCAAGCCCCGGCGCGCCGAGTTTGACTTTGCGCAATGCGGCCGCGAACTCGCCGGCCGTGCGATAGCGCTGCGCGCGGTCCTTCGCCAGCGCGCGCGCGACGACGCGTTCGAGCTCGCCCGGCACGCGCGGGTTCAACTGCCGGAGCGGCGGCGGCGGGTCATAGACCTGCTGGTGCAAGACCGCCAGCGGCGTGTCCGCCCGAAACGGCGGTTGGCCGGCCAGCAACTCGTAGCATACAATGCCCAGCGAGTATACGTCGCTCCGCCCATCCACTGCAGCGCCCGTGATCTGCTCTGGCGACATGTAGGCCGGCGTGCCGATCACCGCGCCGGTCTCGGTATACTGTGTGGCCTCCGCGATCTTGGCAATGCCGAAGTCAGTCAGCAACGCACGCCCATCCTCGGTCAGCAGGATGTTGCCCGGCTTGATATCACGATGGACTACACCGTGGGCATGAGCATAGTCCAACGCGTCGGCCACCTGGGCGATAATGGCCAGCGCGTTGGCCATCGGCAGTCCGCGCTTCAGCGCGTCGTGCAGGCTGCCGCCTTTGATGTAGTCCGTGACGATATACTGAACGCCGTGCACGCGATCTTCGCCGAAGTCATGGATCGGCACGATATGAGGATGCGTCAGTTGTGCGACGGCCTTCGCCTCGCGTTCGAAGCGCTGGCGGAACACGTCTTCATCGGCGTGTTTGCCGCTCAACACTTTGATGGCGACATCCCGATTGAGCGACGGCTGGTGCGCGCGGTAGACTGCGGCCATCCCGCCCTCGCCGACGCGCTCCACGATCTGGTACGTGCCGATTTCCTGCCCAATCAGTTCCATGACGGCCTTTGCCCCGCTGGCATCACGCCAAGATGCCGAAGGTCTGCTACACTCGTTTGAACACCAACTCCACATTACCCATGGTGATGCGGTCGCCGTTTTGCAGCGGATGTCTTCCTTCTACGCGCCGCCCATTCACCACGGTCGGGTTGGTCGAAGCCAGATCATATAGATAGAACTGGCCGCCTTCGAGTCGCACTTTGGCCTGGTCGCGACTGACCGATTGGTCGTCAAGCACCACGTCATTCTTCTGACCGTCCCGGCCGATCGTCGCTTCTGCAGCCAATGGAAATCTCTGCGTGCTCGTCGAGCCCTTGGTGACAACCAGGTACGCCAGTGGCGCTTCCTGCCGATTAAGCACGACGGTCTTGGCCGGACTGCTGGGCGCTTGCGAACCGCCGCCCGTGTAGCGGGTGTCTGCCGGAGGGGTTGGAGCAGTCGAAGGAACGACCAGCGGCGTGACCAGTCTCCCGGACGTCTCGCCGGACGACGCCGGAATTGGCCCGGGGTCATACACGGTCTCTGGTACAAACGTGCGGCGACGCATCATGAGGAATACGAAGACCAGCACCATGGCGACCAGGGCGATGACGAACAAGATCAATGCCAGGCTGAGCGGCTCCCCGGCCACTTGGACGGAAACCGGCTTGCTCTCACCCGTCTTGCCGGTGCTGTCGCTGATGCGCGCGGTGAGCGAATGCGTGCCGGTGTACTTGGTCGTATCCCAGACGAACAGGTCAAACGGCGCCTGGTCACGCCGGAATACTTCGTTGCCGTCTACCATCAATGCCGTGGACGCGACCGGATTCTTGGCGCAGATCTGCGGCGTCAGCGTGATCGGCAGTGACCGGCTCACCGTCTGTCCTTGTTTCAAGGGCAGACTGATGGCCGGTGTCTCGGGCGGCGTCGCTTTGATCGCGGTGAAACTGCTGGCATTGCCCAGCTTGGACTCAAAGGTTACCTGCAGGTTGTATTCGCCGTTGTCGCACGGCGCCTTTGAGGCGTAGCGGATGACATACTGGCGCCGTAATGTCGTCAGCAGGTTCGCGAGGAAAGGCGTCCACTCATCGTCCTTCTCCACCAAGCGGATGCGCTCAGCGTCGAGGGTGAGTTTCATCAGCTCGGGTGCGGCCAGCGCTTTGTTCAGGCCGATGACGAAGACGGGAATGCGCCGCTGGGAAGCCGCGCCGCCCACCTCGGTACACAGGTTGCCGGCCGTCGACGTGGTATCGTCGGCGGCGACGATCAGCAGGACGGCGCGCTGCCCCGTGCGGTTGGCCGTGGTATTGACGGCCTTGTCCACTGCAGCGCACGTGGGCACCGCGCTGTCATTGAAATTCGCTACGCCCGCCAGATAGGCACCCAATGCGATTTTGTCGCTGGTGAAACTGCGCTCTTTCACGTCATCCGGACCGACTTTGACGTCGCCCGAAAAACCGATGATCTCAATTTCGTCCGTCGACGCTGCCTGGTCAATCAATTTCTGCACGATGCGGGTGGCCATCTTCAGGCGGGTGTCGCCGCCGACGGTCTCGCTCATGCTCTTGTCTAGCGCCAGCGCCACGCCGATCGAGAGTTGCGTATCGGCGTCTGACTGCGGTGTAACCGAGACTAACTCGACGGGCGATCCGCTCTCGACGAGTTTGAAGCTGGCGGCGGTGAGATCCGGCACGGGCACATTGTTGGTCCCGTTGGCCTGTACCCAGACCTTCATATTCGGGAACTCGCTCGAATCGCTGCGCACGATGCGCAAGACCGCCTGCCCCTGGGTAAAGGCGGCCAGCGGCGCAAGCGCGAGCAGCAGGCCCAATGTGAACGCAATGGTCAAACGCAGTTGACGCTGTGGGTTCATGCTGAACTCCTTCGTTGGTCTCGCACGGAAGCTAGGCGCGCGTGGAGCGCTTCATGAGCATGGCACCGGCGATGGCGCCGACGCACAGGTTGATGACAGCCACGATGACTGCCATGGCGGCCGTGGTCTTCTCTGTGTAATTAAGGTACGACACGACGGCCAGGGTCGTCGCGCCGCTCACTGCCGAGAGCAACACCACGAGCAGGACGAGCGACCGCCCCGGCGCGGGCCGCCGGCGTGGCGCGGCGGAGGCGGGTTGACTGCGCACGGCGTTGCGGCCGACCGGAAGCGTATCATGCTGGGCGACCGGCGCGGCCGGTTGTGGCGCGCTGCTGAAGACGACCGGCGACTGGGGGCCGGCGCCGTTGGCCTCCAGGCGCGCCGCGAGGGCGGTCACGTTGTCAGGCCCGCCGCGCTGATTCGCGAGCGCGACCAGGCTGTTGCAAATCGCCTGGGGCTCTTTCTGCGCCACGATCGCCTGCTGGATTTCGGCGTCATTGACCATCGTGGTCAGGCCATCGGTGCACAGGAAGAGGTAATCACCGGCCTGTACCGCATGGATGCTGCGATCCACCCGAAGAGCCGCGCCCGCGCCGATGGCCTGTGTCAAGACATTGCGGGCCTCGCCCTCGGAGTGATCGTCGTGCGTCAGCGCCCGCAGGGCGCCGCTTCGGAACAGATAGGCGCGACTATCGCCCACATGCCCGATGAACACTCGCTGACCGGAAAAGAGCGCGATTGTGCCGGTGGAGCCCATCCCACGCATGCCCTCGGAACCGGCGGCCTTCACTTGCAGTTGCTCGCTGAGCGCTTCCAGCACATCCTTGAGAACCGCGGCAAAATAGTCATCTCGCTCAAGGCTATAGTCGGCGATGGTACGGTATTCTCGGGAAGAACGGAACAAGCGCAACAGATTCTCCACGACGAATGCGCTGGCGACCTCGCCAGCCTGATGCCCGCCCATGCCGTCGGCCACCACGAACAACGCATCGACTTCCGGCGCTCCGGGCGGGGCCAGCAGGATGCCGTAGTTGTCCTCGTTCAGCGCGCGCACGCGCCCCGGATGCGTCAGATGCCCGAGCCGGTAGTTCAAGCGGCATCTCGGATGTGCATGAACGACATCGTTTGTTCCGCGAACTTGATATTATCGCCGTCAGTCAGCGGCGCCGGCCACTTGCCTTCGACCTTCTTCCATTCACCACTGGCGCGATCTTTGACGAATGTGCCGTTGGCGCTCGCGAGGTCCCACAAATAGAACTCACCGTTCTCAAGCCTGATCTTGGCATGTCGTCCCGACACGTGGCTGTCCTCGAGAATAACCTCATTGTCCTTCGCTTCGCGACCGATCGCCGTCACATCTCGCAGGTCATACGTCTTGCCGTGGCGCGGCCCGCCTCGCATGACCAGATACGCCAGCGGGCGCGGCGGCTTATTAGTCTCCAGTATCACAGTATGACTCGAGTCACCCGATCGGTTGACGGCCCGTATTTCATCGGTGGGCGGCTCGGACGATTGCCGCGTCTGCTGTGTGGTCGGCTCGGCCGCCGGCTGCGCAGTGGCGCCCAAACCCGACTGCGGGGTAGCGCCAGCGGGTGTGGTGGGGTAGTTGTAGGCTTGCTGTGAATAGCCGCCTTGCTGTGTCGCTCTACTTGCCCAGGCCGTCGAGTCCATTGGGGACTGCTGGCGCGCGTAGAACAGGTAGGCAATCAACCCGATAAGCGCCACGACACTGGCGAGGATGCCAAGGTAGGACAACGGCTCGTAGGCGTTCTTCAGGCCGGCCATCATGTCCGGCGTGACTTTGAACAGCAGCGACGGTATAACCAGAATCGTGGTCACGACGACGATCACCTTCCACAGCGTTGCATCGAGACCGCGGTTCGAGGAATCATAAAACACGGCAAACGCAGCCAACAGACTGACCAGGAATCCGGCAAACACGCCCCAATCTCTCCAAACGGCGAGTACTTGCTGTAGGTCCATGGACGGTTCTCCTCGTGAAATGGTTAGTCAAGCACGCCCGGGATACTCTCCCGGAACTTATACTCGTTTGAACACCAGCACCGTTTGGCCGATCTCGATCCGGTCGCCATCCTTAAGGTCCTGCTTGGTAATACGTTCGCCGTTCAGCTTGGTGCCGTTCGTGCTGGCCAAGTCGATGGCGTAGAAACGTGACTCCTGCTCCTGGCCCTTCTTCACGGCGCCTTCGAGCCGAATGCACAGGTGCCGGCTGGAGATGGCCGGATCGTCGAAGATGACGTCGGCATCGCTCCCCGTGCCAATGAAGGAACCGCGCGCGTCGACCTTCAAGCGGAACGGGCGGCCCCGGGCGGCGCCTTTGACCACGACGACGAACGCCCAAATATCGGGGGTGTCGTTGTCGAGCAAAATCGTATCGGTGGCGCGCTCGCTGCGCCAATCGTCCGGCGCGGCCCGGCGCGTGGAGCCCCCGGCGGCGCCCGTGCGGATCGTCGGGTTATCGTCGTATGCACTCACGAACGCCTCCGCGGCGTCTTGAAGACGAACACCGTGTCGCCAACCTTGATCTCGTCGTCGTCCAACAACATCTGGCCGTTGCGCGTCAGCAGTTCACCGTTCACATAGGTGTGATTGCGGCTTGCCAGGTCATAGAGACGAAACTGGCCGTTTTCGTAATTGATCTGTGCGTGTTGCTTGGAAACGCTATCGTCATCGAGCACGATGTTGCATCCAGCCCCGTCGCGCCCCACCGTGTTTTTCCCCGCGCCGAGCTTGTAGTGGCGCCCCTTCTGGTTGCCGCGCGCTACGAGCAACGTGCCCATGACAGGCACACTATCGTCAATGACCCGAGTGGGATCGAGACGCTTGGAAAGCGGCGCCGGGGTAATCGGCGTCACTGGGTCGGTACGCATATCCGTGGACGGAAGCGAGGGACGGTATGTCACCGTTTCATCTTCGACGCCGGGACCGACTTGATCGCGCCGTGTGTAATAGCCGATAGCGCCGATCAGGGCTGCGACAAGTCCCGCAAAGCCGAGGTAGAAGAAGAGCGGCACGTTGCCCATGCCGGTCAACACGCCGGCAACCAGTTCGAGCGGATTCCCGAATTTCAGGAACAGTGATGGCAGAACGAGGACGGCGCCGCCGATCGTCAGCATTCGCCAAGTCGTCGGATCCGGGCCGCCCGCGCTCTGCTGCGAGTCGAGATACACCCACGCAGCGGCGCCGATCGACAATAAGGCGGCCAGCAACGCGCCCCAGTCGTACCACCACGCCATCAGTTGTATCATTTGCAATCCGTTCATGGGCATTCCTCCTTGTGCTTATGAGAAATTGGGACCGGATGCGAACATGCCGCTTTCGAAGCGCAGGGTCGTGCTTCCGATCTGGATTTGGTCTCCCGATCGCAGGATCGCTGGTTCGTAGATGCGGTCGCCGTTCACGAACGTTCCATTACGCGAGCGCAGATCTTCAATAACAAAGCGCCCGGCCTGGAAGGTCAGCCGCGCATGATCACGGGAAATCTGGCTGTCCATGGCATCAATATCACGCCGGTGCAGCACCACCGCGCCGTCACCCAGCGCGATGCGCAGTCCGGTTTGCGGCCCGTCGACAACCAGTAGATGATGCGTGTGGGCTGCACGCCGAGCATTGCCAGGCTGATTGTCCGCTGTCACCGGCGGCAAGCTCAGGGCCATGCTGGGGTAATAGCCAAGGTCTTGCGCCATTTGCATGGCGTTCGTATATCGTTGGTTAGGGTCCTTGCTGATGGCGCGCATTACGACCTGCTCCAGATGCGGCGGGATCGACGGGTTGAATGTGCTCGGCGGCGGGGGAGGCGTCATCAGATGCTGGCTAACCACGGCGAGCGGCTCCCCTGTGAACGGCGGCCGCCCGGCAAGCATCTCATACAAGACGATGCCCGCCGAATAGACGTCGGTACGGGCGTCGAGATCTTCCTGCCCGCCCCGCGCTTGTTCGGGGGACAAATAGTATGGGGTGCCGATTATTTTGCCGTCGGAGGTCTGCGTGACATGTGACGTGATACGCGCAATGCCGAAATCGATAATCTTGACACCAACGCGGGCATCAATCATTAGGTTTTCAGGCTTGATATCTCGATGCACCACTTGGGCCGTACGGTATGCATAATCCAAGCCTTCACAGACTTGTCCTATTATGATAACTGCCTGATCAAACGGGAGCGGCCTGTACGGAATCAAGCGAGAACGCAGAGACCCGCCATCAACGTACTCCATGGCAATATAAAATGTGTCCTGATAGGTGTCCCTATACGTGCCGAATCTGTATACACGCGCGATATGGGGGTGATTCAGCTTTTGACCGATCTTGGCCTCACTAGCGAACTTGTTTCGAATGTAGTCGTCTGTTTGTTTCAATACTTTGACGGCCGCCACCTGGCCGTTCCGTCTCGAGATGCCCTTGAAAACGACCGACATCGCTCCCGAGCCGATCTGCTCGACAATCTGGTATTCGCCGATCTGTCCCTGGGGATGCGCCGGGGGATCGCCTGCGGGAGGCCGCTGAGGCGACTGCGGTCCGGTACCTTGATTCGGCTCCGCCGTATTTCCGTGGTCACCCGCACGCTGGAACACAAAGCGCGCAGGCCCGATCTCGACTTGATCGCCGGACTTCAACGGTGATCTAAAGATGCGTTGACCGTTGACATAGGTGCCGTTACGGCTGTCGCGATCAGTCAGCAGATACTGCCCACGCTCGAACACGATGATGGCGTGTTTGCGCGAGACGAAGTCGTGCTCGATGTTGATCAGATTGCCCGGGCCGCGCCCCACCGCCATCGCCTTTCGAGTCAACGGGATTTGCCTGCCGCTGCCATCCGTCAAGAACGCGCCGGGCACGGAGCGCGGAGGGCTCCCGGCACCACGTGGCGGTCTGGAGGTCAAGGCCATCACGAAGAAGGCAATGACGATCGCGCCCATCATCACTATGAAAAGAGCGTTGGTATCCATAAGTCACTGTGCTATGACGTTGCTATGAAAACTCGTGCAAGGCAGACGTTGATGGGACTACTCAACGCGTGCCGTTCGCCGTTCCCATGGGACGCCTTTTGGTGGCACAAGGTGGGTTCGCAGTCCTTCGGCCCGATTGCCATGCACCTTCCGAATTACGCTTGGTCGATTTCCAACGCAAGATCAGCGACCTCGCGAACTTCAAGTGCGCTCAGACTAACAAATCGCTCCAAGTCCTTGCGCCGCACCCGCCACCCGCGTCCCACCTTGCAGGCCGGCAAGCGACCGTCCGAGCACCAGCGCCAGACCGTCGTTCTGCTCACCTTGAGGTAGTCAGCCACTTCCTGAACGGTCATCAACTGATCCATGGTCCGCCTCCTGCGCGGGTATACACTCAGCGCTACCGGCTAACCTGTACTGTCCTCTAGCAGTTGCACCATCGCCTCAATCGCCTGCCTGCGGTAGCGATAGAAGGTACGCGGCGATATGTCTAAGCGTTCAGCCACCGCGCCATTAGTCTCCCCGCGCACATAGCAGTAGAACAGAATATCGTGGTAGTATTTTTCACGACTTAGGTGGCCATTAGGTTCCGGCATTCGTAGTTCGCCGATGCATTCTTGCATAAACTGACTAAAGATTCTTCCGCGAGCGAGGAACGATGTGGGTCTGGAGGATTCAGTCGGCATCCGGCGCATTGCTACACCGACAAGCGGGTGCCTGCCCAGGTAGGCGTGGTCCCACAGATGTTCGAGGGCAGATTCGACGAGAGCGTACGAATCCAACATGGCTTGCTCGCGAGATCAACGTGCGCTGTATGCGGCGGCCTGAGTGCGACTGTGAATCGAGCAATGAGACGTGTTGCATGAACCGCTATGAGCGGCCAATGACTGCTATTATGCACAGTTGGGCGACAAATACAATGCCCTTTCCGCCACAAATGTGCCATCTTTATGCCATTCCAGATCCGTCCGCTGCGGCTTTTCGGCGACCAGGGGGACAGGTCCTCAACGCGGCACGGTGCCAAGGCTCTTCCGTGCGTTTCCCGAAGCACATCTCCCTGGCGACGCACACGACGTCGGCGCGCCCGATGTCGATCGCCTTCAGCGAGTCGGGGTAGCGCTGCGCGACCGCTCGGCGGGGTAGCAGCTAAACTCACGCTTCGTGCCGTCCAGAACGGCTAACATGAAATTGCTGATATGGCGGCCGAGGAACGCGGCTGCCCCATCGTGGTCGTGCCGCACCATCGCCTGTGCGATCTCAAGGGGACGCGGGTACGCGCGGTCGGTCAAACACGGCAACAGATTACGCACTACGTATTCGTCGATGTTTACGCGTTCGCTCACTCGAATTGACGTCCATTGCTACTGTTCTATAATGCACTCCAGCCCGGTTCGCTTACATGGCACCCGCTCAAACCGCCGGCTCATTGACCGCCCACGACACCCATGCCGTTGGATCCCAACAACGCCCGCGCAGTCGTACGCGAGGTGCTGGTAGTGTTTTGCCAGAACGAGGCGCCCGACTGGGCGGCCGATCTCGACGCGCACGCTGATTGGCTTGCCGGACGGCTGGCACCCAACCTTGTCAACCAGCGACCACAGAAGCTGGCGGGACTACCCCGAACGAGCGTGCTGGATGCATCGCGCCTGCGCGACTATGTACACGTGATGGTGCGCTGTTACCACGCGCACCTGGGACAGATCCAGCAACTGGCACGGCGCGACAGCAACGCCTGGCAGGCGCTCTACGACGACCTGAAGGCAGTCGCCTATCTCCGCTACCTGACGGTCGGCATGAGCTCCGAGCGTGCACAACAGGAAGCCGAGGACGTCGCTAGCGCCGCCTGCGGGCGCATTTACGAGAGCCAGTATCCGTGCGATACGCCATTCACGGCCTGGGCGCGGCGGATCGTGATCAACGTCATCCACGGCCGTGGCCGCTCGACCGACATCTACGACCGCTCGCCAGGCAAACTGGTTTCGCTCGATGCCGCGCCGCGTGACGGGATCGACATGC
Source organism: Chloroflexota bacterium (assembly GCA_016235055.1). Classification (NCBI taxonomy): domain Bacteria; kingdom Bacillati; phylum Chloroflexota; species Chloroflexota bacterium. The sequence goes on from JACRMK010000022.1 coordinate 17,017, forward strand.
CGCTGCACGAGGAGATTGTCGACCCGGGCGCGGAGACGCCGTTCGAGGATCTGGAGCAGACCGATGCGCTGCTGCGGTCGATTAGCACGCTGGCCAGCCCGGCGGAGCGCACGGTGATGATGAGCACACTGGACGGCATGGACGACAAGGATATCGCGGCGCTGCTCGGCAAGACGGTGGGCAACGTGCAGACGATCCGCAGCCGGGCACAAACGCGCCTGCGCGAGCTACGAAATGGTTGAAAGCAACTCATGGTTTCCTGCATTAGTCTAGTAGCGATGGCAGATTGTGAATTCGACAGATAATCCGCAACTAGAATCGGACGACAAATCCGAGGAGTGGCTGGCACGCTGGCGCAAGCAGATCCGTGAGCCCGGCGCAGCGCGCGACCGCCTGCGCAACCTGGCGGCTGCGCTCGACGCCGACGCGGCGGGCCATGGCGAAGACTCGACGTGCAGTGCGCTGGCCGAGACGCTGGCGGATTTCGCCGCCGCGATCGCGCACGGCGCGGACCCGGCCTGGCGTGACCCCGAGCTCGAAGCACACCTGCGCACCTGCGCGCGTTGCCAATTCGACCTGCGAGCGCTGATCGGCGAACCCGTGCCGCCGGCCCCGCCCGGCGGTCACCCGGTTCTGCCGATCGCGCCGGCCGAGATCACGCCGCGACCGCGTCTGCTGAGCCCGGGACGCGGCCTGGTTGTGCGTTTCAATCCGGCTTTTATCGCGGCACGCTTCCAGCAACCGGCTGCATTCGCCGCGCGGGGCGACGAGGCCACCGCTTCGTGGCTGACCCTGCTGGCCGAGTCGCTGAGTGTCGAGTCAGACCACTGGAACATCCGCGTGCAGGCCGAGCAACCCGCACGCGCACATGCCCGCCTCGCGTTCTGCATCACAGTCAGCGGCGACCCGCAGCCCGCGCTGCGCGTACGGCTTACCTGGGGTGACGTGACGCTCAGCCGTAATGCCGATCCCGACGGCCGCGCCAACTTTGACGACCTGCCGGCCGCGGTCGTGATGGCGCCGCTACCCCATGTGTGGCTTGACATTGAAGCGCTGAGCGACTAAGCCCGTTCGTGATGTCATCCGCGCTGTACGCCGCCGCGCGCGACGTCGCAGCCGGCACGCGCACGCTCGCCGCCGTGCTGGCCCGTTCGACGGGCGACTGCGAGGCCGATGCCGCCTGCGCGCTGCAACTCGCGATCGTTGCCAACTTTACCGATCACCTCAATGAGGCCGTCGACGTCGCCCGCGTCGTGCTGGAACTGACCGGAAGCGATGCAAGTGCGGAGGCGGTGCTGGCCGAAGCGCAAGCCGATGCCACCTTATCCGATCCGCTGCTGACGGCACACGCGGAGTTCGTACGCGGGCTAGTCGCGTTCCGATCCAATCACCATACCGTCTCAGTTGAGCAATTTGAGAAAGCGGCCCGGCTGTTTGGAGATGCCAGCGCCGATCTCGACGCAGCTGGCGCGAGACAGCCTGGGTAACTTTTCCAACGCGAGTTAATCCGACACTGCCACTACTCGATCAAACTGAGGCTGTTTTCGACCGGTACGATGCCCCTCTCGACCGCGCACGCAACGACTACGTGCGCGGCATAACGCTGTGGGCACTCGACCGGTAAGAATCGGCGTCTGCGTTGCTGCTGTCCAGCCAGCAGCAATATATAGCGATGGATGCGCCGTTTTTCGCGGCCGAAGCACAGATCACTGACGCGCTGTTCATCATCCCCTCGGGCGCGCGCCGATCGTCTATGCGCCGTCGCTGCAGACGTTGCTGAACCGCGTCGCGCCGGCGCGCGGCCCCGCTTTACTGTGCGGGCTGTCCGACTATGGCGAGCGCGCACCGGCGCTGAACCACACGCGGTCAGAGATCAATGCAATAGCGGGGATTGTGGGCGCGGAAGCGTGCGTGTTGTGGGGACCCAACGCGACGCCCGAGGCATTGCGCCGGATGAGTGCGGAGGGCACGCTGGCCGGCATGACGGCGATCCATATCGCGGCGCACGCGGCGCCCGGGCGCATCGCGCCGGTGCAGGCGCGCATCCGGCTGCACGGCGACGACCTGAGCGCAACCGACATCCTCGACCTGCGGCTGGGGCCGGCGCTGGTGACGCTCTCGGCGTGCCAGGGCGAGGTCGGCGCACTGCGCGCCGGCGCGTCACCGGCGCGGGCGCTGCAGCGTGCACAGCTCGCGCTCCTGCGCGACGGACTGCCACCCTACCAATGGGCTGCCTTCAACGTCTTTGGCGCGGGGTAATGATAGATGACGAGCCAGTGGGCGCCCACCGGCTCGTCATCCGTTCTAGCAAGTGCCGCCGGGGCAAATGCAACACGCCTGAGCGGTCGCGGCGGTCGGGGCCACCGCCGATGCAACGACGGCAAAGCCGAGCACCAGGGCGAACAACAGTGTCTTCAGCTTGTGCTTCATGCCTACGTCCTCCTCCATGCAAGAATGTTGCAGGCCTGCGCTAAGGAAGACGCGAAAAATCGCCGATCATTACAGTTGAGCGCCGCGAGAATGCCTCGCCCAACGCGCTTGGCATTTCTTTGTACGCAACGGGATCGTGCTATACTGTGGCAACAAACCGGACACCCAGCGAGATGAACAACGATCTGCGAGAAGCGTGCGAACGCGAAGTCAATACGATATTGACGAAGCGGGACTGGAAACTGGAGGAATCACGCACGGATTTCGTGGCGCGAACGCTGCTCAGCGTCGAGGTTTCCCAACGGGATGCCGTTCGGCCGCTCCCACAGATCAACGCGATCCGGCTGGCGATCTTCAGATGCTATGGCGCCACACTGCACGAGGCCTGCAGCCAAGCCGGATTGACACGCCAGCAGCGCGCATTCATCGAGCTCGCAGCCTACTTGTATCCGATCATGCTCAAGCGGCTCGGAGATGCTTCCCGGTCTGAAGAATGCCTACAACGCACGCTCGAGGCGGTATGGCGCAAGTTGGCGACATGTCGGGACCCGCAAAGCTTTCTTAAATGGGCCCAGATCGTTGCACTCAACCAGATCAGAGATATGCTGAAAGATGAACTTCGCACCGAATCAAGCATGGCCGGACAATTGCCGGATGACGGGGATCCGCAGAACCCGGCTGACGATATCCCAGCCCCGCCGGCGCCAATACGGGGATTGGGAGACGATGCGGTCCGCTTGCATGTCGAGCGCGCCATACAGAGCTGTCTGGCCCACAACCAGAATCAACAACGCGTCATCATCGAACTGTTCCTGAACGAGCGCAGCGTCAAGGAAACAGCCGACCTGCTGAAAATCAACGTGGGCCATGTTGCCGTGCTGAAGCACCGCGCGCTGGCGGTGCTCAGAACTTGCGACGATTTTCTGGATGCCATCAGCGACTGGCTCGATACCCATTGAGCTGGCTATGGGCACTGCTTCGCAATGACTACTCATGAATAACAGCCTGACCGCCAAACGGGCGCGACGACAAGTGCGCCTGCACGATCGCCGAATATCCGACCCGGTGTCGCGCCTGGCGTTGGCAACGCTGGGTACGCCATCGCCCGCGACCGTGTGCGACCAGTACCAGTCCGAGCTGGCGTCGTTCATCGATCTTGAGCTTGCCGGCCATACTACTGACCGCAGCGCTCATCAGCCGCTCATGGTTCATCTGGCGACGTGTATGGACTGCATGGCAATGTATGTTGAACTGCTGGAAAGCGGTGTAGCGGAGTTACACGAGGAGTATGCGGCAGATCAACCGGTGCGACTCGATCTCAAGTTCCTGAACGACCTGCTATGAATCCCTCAGCGAAATTGCAGGCGTTGCGCGATCTGCTACAACGCCGTCCGAATGCGCCGGCAACAGCGCGGCATCTGGCTGGCGCCCTTACCGGTACCAACCCGGGCGATCATGTGCTGGATGAATTGGCCGCTTACGTGGATGACGAGCTGGCCGGTGTTCCGGTTGCGCAGGCACGGCCGGTGGTCAAACAGCATCTCGATCGTTGCGAATCGTGTTCGGGTCTTTACCTTGAACTGCTACAAGCGGGACTCGACGAGCTTGAGCTCCCGGTTCAGCCGGCGGGCGCGCCGAAACCCGATCTGTCATTTTTACCATCGGTACCCCCACTGACCTACATCGCGCAACAGATCGCCGAGCGAATTCTGACGCGGCTGGCTCCCGGTCAGTTGCCTCGTCTCGGGCGACTGGCCGGGCCATTCTTCCGGCAACTGGCCGGCGCAGGCACGCTCGACCTCGGGCACGCGTACAAGGCAACACTGAGCAGCGAACCGGTCGAGGCGTTTCAGGTGCTCGTGTTCGCGTACTTCACCAGCCAGACCCTGGCGACAGAACTGCCCGCTGAACACAGTTCGGATTGGGATGGCAGCGTCGCAATGGCCGCTGACGCAGTGACGCAACAGATGCGCATACCCCTCCCTGTCGCACAGAAGCTGGCGCAGGCTTATGCGCTTGACGCTGCGGAATGGCAGTCTACCCTGCGCAAGAGCCGCTAACCGCGCGGCTCTTCCGCTGCGACGTCACGTGGCTGATATCGTCATTCGCTTCTGGCGGCAGACCTATTACGACGATCCGCGGGTCTTTCAGGCACAGGCGATCCACAGCCCGGTGCCCATTCAAACCGGCGAGTTCCGCGTAGATATCGGGCGCCAGCTTGACGATCTGCGCGAGGCGTTGGAAACCGAGATCCGACTCAGCCAGTTCTTCGAGGGATCGAATGCAAGTACCACGTCAATCCAGACCAATCTGGGACTCCAGCTCTTCGGCCTGCTCCCGCTGTCATTTCAGGCCAGCCTGCCACGCGCCGTGCAAGCGGTTGCCACGCGCCGGAACATCCTGCGTCTGGTGCTGGAAGCTGAGACCGGCGACTCCGCCGTAAACCTCCTCAGCCTGCCATGGGAACTGCTGTTCCATCGTACCCCGCTGTTCGCAGCACACTCCTCTCAGCTGCGCATCGTCCGTCGCATTCGAGGCGCCGCGCGGCGTTCAGCGTCGCAGCTCAGACACCCGCTGCAGCTCGTCCACGTGGTGGCTGAACCCGCAGAATGGCCGATCGATCCGCAACTGCGTGCCACCGAGCAGGACGCCATTCGCGACGCAGTGCCAGCCGGAAAGTATACGTTGGTAACTGATCCGGGTTCACTGGAGCGTTTACGCACCGCCGTGGAGCAACGCCAGGCAAACACGATTCACTTTCTCGGGCACGGGGTATCCCGCGCACCGAACGGAACCGAAGGGCACCTGCTATTCGCCGGTCCAAATGGAGAAACACAGCATATTACGGGCGGACAGCTGCAGCACGTACTCGGCAGTGCGGCAGGTATTCAACTCGTGGTTCTGAGCGCATGCGGGAGCGGATCGACAGGCGGAGTGGCGCTAGACATGGCGCGCAGTGGATTCCCGTATGTGGTGGCTATGCAGGGGCCAATAACACAGGAAGCCGCTGGCGTGTTCATCCCGGAGTTTTATGCAGCCCTGCAGGCTCAGGGCGATGTTGCTTCCGCGGTAGCCGCAGGCCGTTCGGCGCTAGCGACCCGGTTGTCCCGGACGCTGGATTGGTGCCTCCCCATTCTGTATGTCAACGAAGGTATAGAAGACGAAACCCAGCTCTCGGGGTTGGTCACAACGGTTGGCGGCTGGCTCGGCCAACCGGATATTCTGCACCAGCTAGCTTATGGCAATGCGATGTTCGGTGCCATGCACCTCCTCACCGGCTCTATGCTGTGGCTTAGCGACCGTCATCCCCGACTGCCGGATTCGCAGGTCATGGCGGTGCTGACAGCCATTGCGGGAGCAGCGGCGTTGTTGCAGGCATGTTTGGCGTGCGTGAAATTGAACGTCGGCGGCAGCAACCGTCCGCGAGAGGCACCTCAGCAACCGGGCGAGCGCATTGCCCTGTTCTTGCGCGCCTGGGCCGCATCGGCCATGGGCGTTGGCATGGGGATGATCTACGTGGGAATGGCCAGCGTGCTGCTTGCGGGGCTGGGAACTTGGGCCGAGTGGAGCATTCTGGCACAAGGTGTGGCTTTGTCATTCGGCTTACTCGCTTTACTGCTACTTGGCTACCAGCAATCGCTCGGCCACACACAGGGAATCCTCAATAGCGCCCGAGTGTCGCCTCTTGCTCCCGACTGGCGTGAAGGACTGCTTATCATAGCGGGTTATGTGCTGCTATGCATGCCCTGGGCTGCTGTCCAACTGATGGCCGAACTGATCTCGCCTCCCATGGGCAACCTGCTGATCGGCGGCATCTGTCTAGCCCTGGCAGCCTTGTTGGAGCGGGATCCGAGAACGTGACTTGAACAGCACATGCTTGATTGGCAGGCTGGCGCAATGAGGTCGCCTGTGGTGGACATGCTCTGTCAATACAGGGACAGTCAAAGCCGGGGATTTTCGCGGCGATGCAGAAGCCGTCCGCACGACTAACAACCAGTGGGTCGCGGCGCAAAGGCTGCAGAAGATCACCAGCCTAGAGCGAATTCCGAATCAGTCTATGAAGCGGTAGAGCCACAGTGAGCGAGCCAAGCCTGTGCATCGGCTTCGGCAAGGGGGGCCAAGGCCATGCCAAATCAAATTCTGGTTGGATTCGTGGCGTGTGCCGTCTGGTGCACACAGAGCGTCATATTGACATTCCCACTTTCGTGGGAAGGCCAGTCCCAATGCGCTGATTCCATCGCTTTCAACTGACTAGGCAATTGCAATAACGGTGTCCCCGATCACGGCGAATGCTCAATTCACCGTGGTGCTCCAATCGGTCTTACCGGTTGCTCTGTGTCCTGCTCCGCACGCTCTGCATCGTCTGCTCGACATAGCCGCCGAAACGCTCCTCGGTCCACGGGTCGCCGTGCATGTGGTAGCCATACATCTCCCAGAAGCCTGGCGCGTCTTGCGGCATGAGTTCGAAGCCGCGCAGCCATTTGCTGCTCTTCCAGAAGTAGAGCTTCGGCACCACCAGGCGCACCGGGCCGCCGTGCTCCGCCGTCAGCGGCTGGCCGTTGTGCTTCAGCGCCACGATCACGTCGTCGTCCAGCAACTCGTCGATCGCGATATTGGTTGTGTAGTCCGGGTCGGCGTGCTGCATGACGTAGCGCGCCTCTGGCAGCAACTTGACGTGCTTGAACACCTCGCGGATGTGCACGCCCTCGAAGACGTTGTCGTAGCGGCTCCAGCGCGTGACGCAGTGGATATCACAGGTCACCGACGTCATCGGCAGCTGGTTAAACTCATCCCACGTCCAGCGCACCGGCTGCTCCACAAGACCCCGGATGCGAAAGTCCCACGTTTTCGGGTCGAAGCGCGGCACGTGCGAGGCGTGCAGTACCGGCCACTTGTCGGTCAGCACCTGGCCGGGCGGCAGGCGGCGCTTCTGGTCGTCCGTCAACTCCGGCTTCTTGAACTTGAGAAATGACATGGCTAATACCCTCCCCAGGGTAAGAAGCGGCTATACGTCCACCGTCATTTCATTATACGCGCAAAGCGGGCGCATTCATTGGCGCCCGCCGGATACAAATTACCGCCATTGACGCGCCTCAGAAATCGATGGTGTCCATGTCTTTCGCCAGGCGCAGCGTACCGCTGAATACACGCCGGGCCTCCGCCAGGTATGGGTTGCCGTCGCGATGCAGTCCGGGGTTGGTGTGGACCAGCCACAGTTCCGGCACGCCCGCCTCGGCGGCGACGGCAGCCGCCTCCGCGGCCGTCGAGTGGCCGATATCGATGCTGGCTGTGGTCAGGACCGACGCCTCGTGTAACAGTATACCCGCACCGCGCGCCAGATCGACGACCTGGGCGCTCGGTGCGCTGTCCGCGCCGTAGACAAGCGCGAGGCCGCCTGCGGCCGGCTCGAACCGGTACGCCAGGCACGGGAACGAGTGGATGGTTGGCGTCGCCAGCACGCGGAAATCGGCCGTCTCCATCACACGCGTGCGCGAGCGCTCGGCGATGACGTGGTAGCGGACGAACGCCAGCATGAACTCCGGCACAAACAGCTCGTTCAGGCTGCGCGCGCGTTCGATCGTCGCGGCGTTGCCGTAGATCGGCAACGGCGAACGGCGGCCGCGCAGCCAGAGGTCCTGCACAAAGACAGCCAGGCCGTAAATGTGGTCGGCGTGTCCGTGCGTGAGCAGCAGTCCCTGCAACTGCGCCGGATCGCGCCCCAGCTTCAACAACTGGTGCGCGGCGCTGCCGCCGCAGTCGAGCAGCCAGAAACCGGCCGGGCCATCGAGCAGCGAGTAGATATGCTCCTGTTCGGCGCTGGCCAGCGCCGGCGCGGTTCCCAGCAAAGTCAACTTCATCGGATCGCTCGCAGGCGCAGATCGGAAGGGCAACACCGCTGATGGCTGTCACCTGGTCGCAGCACTGAACAGTTCAGGCGGCTGGTTCGGCCCCCGCCGCGGATGGATCGTCATCCGGCTCCACCTTCAGACCCGGCTCGTCCGGCAGCAACGGCGGCTGGACTGTGTTTGATGTTCCGTCACGCGGCACGAACGTTCCATCGTCAGCCGCACCGCTCAGCCGGATCAGGTCACGACCCCAGCAACGCCAGTCCATGCCGACGCGGAAGCCAGGCAGTTTGCCGGCGCGCAGCATATGAGCGATGTCGGCAGGCTCGACGCCGAGGATCAAAGCCGCCTCGCGCAGCGAGTACAGCCGCTCGGATTGAACGGCCGGCGCGACCATCGGATCGACGGCGCCGCCACCCAGGCGCTCGATGAACTGCAGGATTTCCTCGCCCTTGATGCGGCGCTGGTTGCCGATCTTGAAGCCCCTCAATTCGCCCCCGGCAATCAGACGGTGAATCTTGCGCGTCGAGCATTTCAGGTACTCGGCAACATCGCGGATGGTGTACACTTGCGATGGGGCGATTTCGATCATATGGAAACACCTTGCCCGGCAACCGGGGCATGAGACTTCCGGCGTATGTCAGATGAGCAATCCGCCATCTGCCAGATTGACGATATCCGCGCGCGCCAGGCGCTCGCCGCTCAACAGTCGCGGCAATATCAGGTCCACCACGTTTTCGTCGCGGGAGCGCACGCAGCCCGGCGCGCCAATGACTGGCAGGCCGCCGATATACGCCAGCAGCAACAGGTTGCCGGGTTCGACCGGCGCGCCGTAGTGCTCGACCACGCCGCCCGCCAGCACGATGCCGCGCGGCGTGATGTCCTCGCGGTCCATGATCGATGTCTCGCCGGCGATAATGATCAGCCCGGCGCCGGCCACGCGCATCAACTCGATGGCGCTGGCAATCGCCTTCGGCGCATGCGCCACATACGAAATGTCACGCGCCTCGGAACCCAGCTCGGCGACACGCTCGCGCAGCGGCGCGGCAAACGCCTTGACGATCCGCTCACGCGCCGCCTCGCTGCCGGTTAGGATGATGCCAACCTGCATGCGGCGCAACGCCCGCACCGACATGATGCTGCCGGCCCGCCCGATGCGCTCGGCGCGCACCAGATCGGCCTCGCTCACGGCATAGGGGAGGATCTTGATGGTGGCGACCATCGTGTTCGCCGTCACCAGCCGGTCATGGCGCACCGTGGCGATGGTCAGCCCGTCGATCTCGTTAATTTGCTGGAGCGTTTCGCGGTTGACTTTGACGATGCCAGCCTGCCGCGCCAGCAGGTTGACGCGGCCGCCGCCCGCGTCGCTGATCGACACCCCTTCGCCCACGCACGCATAGGTCAGCCGGTGCGCCGCTTCATCTTCGTGCACATCGCCCGGATCCAGCACCGCGACAGTCACCTCGGCCACGCCGAGCGCCCGCAACTGCGCGATCTCCGGCTGGCCGATCACGGTGCCTTTGTGCAGCGCCTTGTGGCCCTGCGTGTCGGCGATATTATGGCACAGGATATGCCCCAGCGCCTGCTCGGGGGATTGCGTAATCCATTTCATAGTTCCACATTCTATGCCGCACGCGCGCGGCCGTCAACTTGCCCGCCGTGCTATAATCAGCGCTGATGAGGACTCCCGAGTTTCCGCGCGCGCTCGGCGCGCACCATGCCAAGGCGCTGGCGTTCCAGCCCGACCCCGGCGAGCGGTTCTATGCGCTGTGCGAAGCGCACATCGCGCCCGGCGCGGAGCCGGTTATCATCGTGCGCGTGCAGGATGCGGCGGGCAATCTGGCCGCCAACGTTTACGTGACGCAAGAGTGGCCCGACGGCCACGAAACCCTGCGCACCGCCGCCGGGCAGGTGACGTTCCACCTCGGCCCCGGCAGCCGCTTCAGGCCGCCGCGCGGCGGCCCGCATCGCGTCTACGTGGGCAAGCCGGAGTCGCTCACGAGCGATCTGGTCTACTCGCTCGGCTCGCCCAACGGCCGCGCGCTGTCGTACGAGTTGACCTTCGCCGAGACGACCGGCTGAGCGCTACCTGTTTTAGGTAAGTTCAGCCAAGTGGAATGCATCAAATGCTGCAGCCATTGCGGTGCTTCGCGCGTGAAGCTAATCACGGGCCCGCCACCCGACCTTCGCGTTCAGCATGACTGGCCAAGGGGACATTCTCAAGTCGAAACTGCACTAGAGCGCAGAGAACGGTACCGGCTATATGTGGTTGAGACGCCGGAGCAATTGGATTATCGTATTTAGTGGGTGCAGAATCCCGCTCGAAAAACTGGTTCCCTTTGCTGCGACAACGGCCGGCGCAAGCTCGCCGAGACAGAATACATAGGCGAAACGGCATAAGCCAAGCAACGGCGACGGAGGAGAAGTTGCTCCGTCGCCGTTGCGTACTGCACGGCGCTCGCCTGCTAGTACGCGTTGCTTGTCACGACGTCCAGGTCGTCGCGGCGCTGCGAGCGGTTGATCGTACTGTTTGGGTCGGCGTCGCGCGCCTCGGGATCGTGCGCGATGTTCGGCGTGATGATGCGCCCGGCCGGGAAGCCCAGCCCGGTCGGCACCCCGCCCGCATCGAGCGCGTATGGCGCTTCCATGAACTTGCGCAGCGCCTGCGCGCGCTGGATCGCCAGCGCCCGCCCGGCCTCGACCGTGCAGTCGATACACGTCGTCGGCAGTGCGTAGCGGCCGATGATGCGCACCGAACAGCTTGAGCAGAGCCGCAGCAGCGGCACCACGATTGAATTGACCTGCTCGGCCGTCCCCTTGCGGTCGAGAATGACCGCAGAGTTGGGACCGAACTCGATGAACAGCGACTTGAGCTGGCCGATCGAGGTCTGGAACGCCTCGTTCTGAATGTCGCCCTTGAGCGAGCCGATGACCTTGGTGTTGAAGTTCGGGTTGACCGGCTTCGCCTGCGTCTGCAGGTCCGGGTCGTTGGCCAGTGCCTGCACGTAGCGGCTGTCGATGTACTGCGCCGACTCCGGCAGCTTCGCCGGGTCGATCGGCTGGTCGTTCGCGCCGTCCTTCACCGCGCCGTTGGAGAGCTTGATCACTTCCTTGATCTCGTCGAAGCGCGCGACGGCAAACGCCTGGTCTGCGCCGCCGAACAGCGCGCGGTTCTGGTCGAACGTCGCCTGCGCCGTCAGGCCCAGATCGCTGTAGAAGTCGTCTTTGACCGTGTACGAGAAGACGCCATCGTCCTGCCCGGCCTGGGCAATGCCGGCCAGAATCGTCCACGCCTTGTCCTTGTCCTCCATCATCAGCTTGAGGAACTGGAAATACGACTTCAGCCCCGCGCGGATCTGCGGCGACAGCTCGCTCTGGTAACGGTACTCGATGACGTCGTTGATGCCCGCCCACGCCTTGGTCGACCAGAGCAGGTGCGCGCCCGGAACAGTCAGCGCGCCTTTGATCTGGTCGCTGCCGCTGATCCACGGCTCCCAGAGCACGGCGCACGGAATGCTCGCGTCCTGCATCCAGGTATCATGCGCCGGCCCGGCATCGTCGGCCGAAACGTATTGACCCGGCGGGTTCTGCAGAGCGTAGTTCATCTGGTACCACGCCACCTGCGACACCGAGAAGTCGCCCGCGCCGATCACACGGCCGCTCAGCGCCTGGTTCCAGGTCGTCACCTCTTTGCGGCAGACCATGCCGTCCGCGCCGTCGGATTTGTCCACCCAGGCGATCGACTTGACGGCCGCCTTCGCGCCGCTGCACGCCACCGGACTGTTGGGCGTGTCGAACAGCACGCGCACCTGGCCGTCGTCGGTCAGCAGCCACTTGCACAGGTCGCTTTCCTTCTGGCCCGTCAGGTTCACGACCTGGATATCCACGCCGTTCTGCGGGCCAAAGTACAGCGCGCCGATCGAGGCGTTGTACGACGGGAAGTCGACGACGCCCCACAGCAACTTCCTGGTGTTCGGCGCGGCGGTGGGCAGAGCAACGGTGGTGCCGGCCGGGCGCGGCGTGCCGGCAGCAGCGGTTAGGTTGGGCGCGGTCGTCGCACGGGCGGCGGACGTCGGCGCGGGTGTCTGCGTGGCTGTGCCGACGCGAGGCGCGGTCGCAGCGATGGCTGCCGTCGGCGCGGCCGGTCGCAGCGTGAGCGTCGCGGTCGGCGCCGCCGTCGCAAAGAACGGCAGCGCGACGCGGCCCGCCAGCCACTCCGGCGCGTTCGGCAGGATGAAAAAGTAGCCGCATGCGCACAGCAGGCCGATGGCGGCCAACGTCGGCATCACGCGCAGCAGCAGCACGCCAAACGGCGTCAGATCTTCCTTCGGCTGGTTCATATCAGGCGCTCCTCGCCGCAGTCCGCGGCGGGATTCACTCCTTGGCCGACTGCGCGCGCGATGCCGCTTGTGCATCGGTCGACGACGCCGTGCTCGACGGCGCAACGCCCAGGCGCGCATTCGACGCGGCAATCGCCGCGCGCGCGCCGGAACTGACGCCGCTGCCGGGCAGCGACGTGGTGCCGCCCATGTTACGGATCAGGCCGTGCAGCACCTCGATCTCGCCGGCGTCGCGGTTGATCTGCCGCTGCAACTGCTTGGCATCCTGGTTGAGCAGGTTCTCCGAGAGCGGCGCGCTGCCGACGTTGGCGATGGCGCGCTGGGCCTCGAGCAACTTGCCTTGCGCCTCCGCCCAGGCGGCGCGGCCGCGCAGCGCGTCGTGCTGCACTTCGAGCAGGGAGTTCTGCGCCTGCTTCCACTGCGCCAGCGCGTTCGCGTTCGTGAACTCGCCCTGCAGTTGCTTGTAGGCCGACTGCGCCTCGCTCATCTGCTGGGAGAGCGTGTCAACCACCGAGGCTTTGAGGTTCAGCATGTTCTGCGCCCGCGCCACCCGGTCCGCCACGTCCGGCGTCGGGTTGGCCGCGTACGCCTGCTGGGCCGCGCCCAGTTCGCGGTTGGCATCGTCCAGGTCGTCGGTCGACTCGGCGAGCTTCGGGCCGATCTCCTGCACGCGCGTCATCACATCCAGCGCCGCGCCGCGGATGCTGCCCGCGCTCTTGACGATGGTGGCCAGGTTGCCGCGCTCTTCTTCTTCCGCCAGGTCGATCTTCTCCTCGAGTGGCGCGGAGTTCCAGATCAGGCCGCGAAAGAAACGTGAGATGCGCTGCATGAGCAGGTCCAAGAGACCCATCGGTTGCCTCCAGGGAGCGCCGGGGGACTGCCGGCGTCCGAATCAATATGGCCGGCCGACGCAGGCGCGCCGGCCGGATCGTCCAAAGCGCTATATGCCAGTATAACATCGGCGTCGCCGCGTGACAATTGCCGGGCAATCCACGGCGGAACACGCAGAGGCGCGCTGCGGCCTGCGGGCGTGCCGTCATGCAGGCGTCGCTTCAGGCGCTCAGCACAGGGCGAGCGCATCGCGCGACGTGCCAAAGCGGGGATAGGCACAGCAGGCGTGCCATACGTGGTGCAGTAGGGCCTCGCCGTATACGCCATGGCCGGGGTGCCGATGACTCGCGTCGTGGTCACAGTGCCGGAACGGGCAAACTCCAAGATGCGCACTTCTGGCGTGTAACGCCTGAACGCGTGCATCGGCCGCTGCCGGGAGCGGGGTTAAATGGGCGAGGCAGGGCTCGAACCCGCGACCTTCTGGTGTCACGATTACGACCCCAGGGCGTAGGTTTTCCGTTTCGCCCTGTTCCAGAATCTTGCGAAGGCGGTTTGTAGCCTATAGCAAACAACGAGTCGTGATTCTGTGGGCTATGTGATGGCGGTGCCCGGCGGCAAGTTGATCTGGATGAGTCAGCGGAAACTACAGTTTGAACAGCGGGCGAATAGCATGCGCGACGTCGGCGACTGCCTATTTGAATGGAGCTTCTGTCTGGACTCCAGGCAGCGGCGAGAAGTGCTTCAGATTAAGCGTCGCAAGTCGCAGACTGCGCACAGCCGCCGTCGCAGCAATGACGCAGTCCAGGAATCCGACGCCGTGGCTCAGATGATGCTGGCGGTACAGGTCGAGTGCGGAGCGCGATATGTCTTCGTCGATCCACACCAGCTCGTAGAACGACAATTCGCGCTCAATCGCGCGCTGTTCGGACTGATTGCGGCACCCCGCCAAGAGCTCTACCGCAGTGATGACGGACACCATGCGCGAAGGAGCCGGCAGCGAGTCGATCCATCGCCTGGCGCGCGCATTGCCGCGGAGCAGATCAATGAGGATCGACGTGTCCAATAACCAGCCGGCGTCAGTCTCGCCCATTGCTTCGCGTCTCGAGGCGTTGCCTCAGTTCAGCCGCATAGGCCGCTGACTCGGCGATATCTGTGCGATTGGCCCAGATGCCAAACGCCGGATGGCTCGCCGCCCGACGCTTCGGTCGCTTGGCAGGCTTGGGCGAATCAGCTTGCAAGACAATCACCTCCACTGCGCCCGGTGCCATGCCTGCTGGCAAGTGGTCAACGATCAGTCGCCTGTCGATGCTGATTCGTCCCTTGAGTCTGGCCGCGTTCATCGAATCTCCTCCGTGGCCCTATTATACAGCATGCGCGCACCCCGGCGAGATCGGCTGAAGCCGTCCATGTCCTTCTTTGCCCCTTGACAACCCGCCGCCAACTTGAGATAACAGATGCTGTAGTTGTCTCAAATACGGCATGGATGTACTCGAATACTTCGAACTCAAGGAGCAGCCTTTCCGGATCGGACCCGATCCGCGCTTCCTCTATCTGTCCGATCAGGTGCAGGAAACGCTCGCCAAGTGCGAGTACATGGCTCGCGAGCGAATCGGCCCCCTCTACATCAGCGGTCCGGTCGGCGGCGGCAAGACGAGCATCCTCCGACGGCTCTACGAGAAGCTGTGCGCGGACGAGCGTTACCATGTCGCCATACTCATCTCCCCCAACGTCAAAACCAGCAACGCCTTTCTGCGCATCATCCTGGATACGTTCGAGGTGCCGACGTGGCGCTCATACGACCAGTCGCTGAAGAACCTCGAGAACTTCCTGCTGGAGCAATACCAAGAGGGCCGGATTCCCGTCCTGCTCGTGGACGAGGCGCAGAACCTGACACGCGACTGCCTCAAGCTCGTCCATTACCTACTCAACTTCGAGACGGCAACGGTCAAGCTGTTGCAGATCGTGCTGGTTGGTCAGGAAGAACTGGCCGAGAAAGTGCTGCGCTACAAAGAGCTTGCCTCGCGGATGTTCCCGGCGGCGATCAACCCGATGAGCGTGGAGCAATTGGAGGACATGGTGCGCTTCCGTTGGATGGTGGCTGGTGGCGAGCCGTCGCCTCCGCTGGACGAAGGCGGCTACAAGGCCATATTCACCTACTCGAAAGGCTTGCCGCGCGACGCGATCAAGGTCCTGGACGAGATCCTGCGCGACCTGGCCTTTCGGGGCAAGAAAACAGCCACCACCGAAGATATCGAACGCATCGCCCAGGAGCTTGTGCTGCACCCCAAAAACTGGACACCTAGGAAACTAACAGTATGATACACCCAGAAAGGGGTCCAGATGGGCAAGCATCGTAACTTCACACCCGATTTCAAAGCGCAGGTCGTGTTGGAGATCATCAGTGGCAGTCGGAC
>JACRMK010000023.1 GCA_016235055.1 Chloroflexota bacterium
CCGCCGCGCACCTCCCCAAGAACGATTCCCCTTCTCCCCCACAACGCGGGGGAGAAGGGGCCAGGGGATGAGGGGGCGAGGCACTGCAGGTAAGCTCTTAATTGAGAGTTCAATACGGGCCGTGCCAGAAACATCGTGCATGCGGCTATCGCGTGGTTGTCTTGGCCAGACATGCAATGAATACCCGTCCGCAGACGTGGTAAACAATTACACGTAGTCTTTGCAAGCACCCGGCCGGCGTCACACAGATAGGAAGCCGGCGGATCGCCCCTCGCAAACTTATCTCCCCTCTGAGACGCCGTCATAGACGCTGCCGAGACGCAGCGAAAGTCGCGCACGCGGTATTCTGTCGACAACCTTTGGCATAGAGCCAAGCGAGCCGACCTTGACCTCTTTCCCAGCCGCCAACGACATGGACGACGACCAGGCGCCTCGTCCCGCCGAGTCGTTCATCGTGAAAATCTGGATCGAGGACACTGCGGTACCTTCCGGCAATCTGATCTGGCGCGGCTACATCACGCATGTCTTGAGCGGCGAGCGGCGGTATTTTCGGGCATTGACGGAAATTGGGGAGTTCATTACGCCCTACTTGCAGGAGATGGGTGTTGCCATCCAAAGCCGTTTGAGCCTGGCCCACTGGCTGAAGCGCCGAAAGCAGCCGTTTTGGGACCGCGGCAAGCACTGAACACCGGCCACACGGGCGCTGAGTGACGCACTACGTCGGCACCGGACGGTGAGCAACATGGACTCGTGCCAGCGTTGATCGCCGGCCACGGTGGTTGCCAAACGCAGATTTTGGACAGCAAGGATGAATGACTTCACGGTCATCAGCGCGGTCAGTCAAAGCCTACTTGACGTGTTGAAAGCCGGCATCACGGCCAGCGCCGAGCCGCAGTTGACCGGCGTGCCCGTGTACCTGCTCTCTCCCAAAGAGATGCGGCAGAGCCTAAGCAACAAGACCGGCGTATCGTTGTGGCTGTACCGAATTGGGCGCAATGCAGACCTGCTGAATGCGCCGCCACGCCGCATCTCGCCGACGCAGGTCTCGCACTACCCGGTGCCGCTCGATCTGCATTTCCTGGTGACGCCGCTCATGCAGAAGCCGGAAGACGAGCAGGCGTTGCTGGGGCGCGTGGTGCAGTTGTTCAGCGACAGCGCCATCCTGCGCGGCGCGGCGCTGCGAGGCGCACTGGCCGGCAGCGGCGAGGAGTTTCGGCTCATGCTCGAAACCCTAAGCCTGGAGGAACTGACCCGCGTCTGGGCGGCATTAATGGAATCGTACCAGCTCTCGCTGTCATATCAAGTGCAGTTGGTCACGGTGGATTCGCCGCGGCCGTCAATTCAGGAAAGCCCGGTTTTGACACGCGAAACTCAAGTCACCCAGATCCTTACGGTGAGTTGACGGCATGGGACGGCACACGACCACGGCGCACGGCCTCATATACACGGTGGTGGATGACGTCACGCTTGTCTACCGCGTCGTCGCGCACGGCCAACTGTTCGATGCGGTGTCCGGCCGTGCGCTGACACAAGCAGCGTTCGTCAGCCTCGATCGCAACGATGTTGCAGCCAAAGTGTTGGGCGACGGTTTGTTCTGTCTGGCCGCACATGCTGAGCATGCCTTTCCCAAGCACGACACGCAGACCGACACCGTGCAGGCCACATTCCGCTCTCAAGGTTACGCCGATCAGACCGTGGCTATCGTACTGCCGGCCGCCGCGCCGTTTCCGATTGCCGTCGCGCCGGTGCGCTTGCGCCCGAACCCGGTACTGCTGGCTGGCCGCGTGAACCAGGCGACGGGCGCGCAGGCGCCAATAGCCGGCGCCTTGGTAACGGCCCAGGATGCGGCATCGCAGCACGCGCTGATCTTGCGCACGCCGCTGGCCAATCGTTACCTCGCTGGCGCCAGCGTTTCGCCCGTGCCCCCGACGGGCGCCACGCAGACGCTGGTGCAGACCGTTGAGGCGGGCGTGGCGGTGCTGGTGCTGAATAGCGCGCTGGCCGCGACGCGGGTGGAGGTCAGCGACGGCGTTCAGAGTGAGCAGATCGATGTGGGCGCGCTCTCCGACGCGGACGGCTACTACCGGATGCGCGGCATCGGCGGCGTGGCCGGTTTCAGCCTGCGCTGCGACAGCGGGCCCCAAACCCAGACCACTGAGTACGCGGTGAACTACGGACAACCCGTGAATCGGGTCGATTTTGCGCTTTGACACAGAGCCCCAGTTAAGGAGCGTGTGAAATGCCAGAATATTTGGCCCCCGGCGTGTATGTTGAGGAAGTCGATCGAGGCACCAGGCCGATAGAAGGGGTCAGCACCAGTACGGCCGGATTTGTCGGCATGACGCTGCGCGGCCCGACCGTCGGGCTGCCGGCGCTCGTGACCAGTTTCGCGGATTTCCGGCGCAAGTTCGGAGACTATTTCGACTTTGGAGCGACCTTTGCCGGGCACAACTACCTGCCCTACGCCGTTGAAGGCTTTTTCACCAACGGCGGTCAGCGCGCGTATATCATGCGCGTTATGCCGGCCAGCGCGGCCAAGTCGAATCGCACCAGCAGCGGCGGTCTGGTCACGCGGCTCAAACCCGGCGAGAACGCCGCCGTGGGACAGGCCAAACTCAAGCTGCTGAGCCTGCGCGGTCTGAGCGCCGGATCGAAACTCCGCTTGCGCATGGTCAAGGACGGGATTACCTATGAATCCGCGGACCTGACCATTGTCGCCGGCGGGTTGAACCGCGCCAGCAACGAAGTGACCGTCTCGGCCAACATCGGCATCGCGCCGGCCGGTCCGGCAGAATTCGACGCGCGGCTGACCTCGGTGTTCAGCGACGTGGGCACGCTGGCCACGGCGCCGGCCGCGTCGGTGGGGCTGGTCACCGCGCTGGGTTCGCCGGTCGCCGCCCGCCCCAACAGCTTCGTCGTGCGGGCGCGCTCCCAGGGCGCCTGGGGCGACAGCCTGTCGGTGCAGGCCGAGCACAGCACCGCCGCGCGCGCCGAGCTGGACACCTCCGTCAGCGGCGGCATCCTGGCCGGCCCGCCCGACAACCAACTGGTGCTGAAAACGCCGGCCGGCTTCTATGTGGGGGCGTGGGTGGAGATCGACCGCGGCGATGAGAAACGCTACCGCAAAGTCTTAGCGGTCCTCGGCAATGTGGTCACGCTGGACGGCGCCGCTCTGAACGCCGCAGCCATCGCACCGCAGGCCCCCGCCACTACGACGGTGCTCTCGGTATGCGAGTTCAAACTCAGCGCCACGTATGGCGGTGTCACCGAGCAGTTCGGCGGACTGACGCTGGAAAATGTGACCGGCAAGTACTTCGCAAACGTGATCAACGGTTCATCGACGCTGATCGAGATCGATACCGCGGCGCTGCCCGCCGGCACACACCCGTTCCTGTACCCGTCGGCGCCGGACGGTTTGCGCTTCACGCTGACCGGAGGCAATAACGGCGCCGCGGCCCCGACCGACGCCGATTACAAAGGCGTGGACAATGGCCCCGGCAACCGCACTGGCTTGAAGGCGCTGGAGGACATCGACCAGGTCAGTATCCTGGCCGTGCCGGGCATCACCACGCAGTCGGTGCAGAACGCCATGATCGAGCAGTGCGAGCGGTTGAAGGAGCGCTTTGCGGTGCTGGACCCCCGGCCAAAGGCGGGCGACAAGCCGCCCGATCTCGACGACATCCAGAGCCAGCGCGGCCTGTTCGACACCAAATACGCCGCGCTGTATTATCCGCGCCTCGTGGTCGACGACCCGCTCACCGACGGCGAGCGCGCCGTGCCGCCCAGCGGGCACATGATCGGCATCTACGCCCGCACCGACGACGAGCGCGGCGTGCACAAAGCGCCGGCCAATACGGTGATCTTTGGCATCAACGGCCTTGAGCTCACCATCAACCGCGGCGAGCACGACATCCTGAACCCGCTGAACATCAATGTCCTGCGCGACTTCCGCGCGGACCGGCGCGGCTACCGCGTGTACGGCGCGCGCTGCCTGACGGCCGACACGCTCTGGAAGTACGTGCCCGTGCGGCGCCTGTTTATCTTCCTCGAAGAGTCGCTGGACGAGGGCACGCAGTGGGTGGTCTTTGAGCCCAATGACGAGCCGCTCTGGGCGCGCGTGCGGCAGAGCGTGGAGTTGTTTCTCACCCGCGTCTGGCGCGACGGGGCGCTGATGGGCGCGACACCGGAGCAGGCGTTCTATGTGCGCTGCGACTACAGCACCATGACGCAGGACGATATCGACAACGGCCGGCTGATCATGGAGATCGGCGTAGCGCCCGTCAAGCCGGCCGAATTCGTCATTATCCGCATCGGCCAGAAACCGGGCGGCGCGACCATCGAAGAGGCCTAGCGCCGCCGCGCAGGCGGACGGCCCCACACCTTGAGGAGTCAGCCATGGCAACCGGAGAACGCAAAGACCCGTTTCGCGGGTTCAACTTTCAAGTGCAGATCGACAACAGTTCCGTGGCCGGTTTTCGCGAGTGCAGCGGACTGAGCTTCACGACCGATCCGGTCGAATACCGCGAAGGCACCGATAAGCCGCTGCACCCGCGCAAACTGACGGCCATGCGCCACTTCAACAACATCAGCCTCAAACGCGGAATGACCGACAGCAAGGATCTCTGGAACTGGTACAAGAACATTCTGAACGGCAAAGCCGACCGGCGCGACGGGGCCATTGTCCTGCAGGACGAAGAGCACAAGGAAGTGATGCGCTGGAAGTTTGAGAACGGCTGGATCAGCAAATGGGAAGGCCCGTCCATGAACGCCACGAGCAACGACGTCGCCATCGAGGCCATTGAAATCTGTGTGGAGCGCGTGGAACTGGTATAAGCACCCATGCCGACCTACCTGACGCCGGGAGTGTATTTTGAATGGGCCGACGAGAGCCGCAAGGGCATCTCGCCGCTGCGCACGGACATCGCCGCGTTGATCGGCCTGGCCGAGCGCGGTCCGCTGCACACGCCCACGCGCGTCCGCTCGTGGCAGCAGTTTCAGACGGTGTTCGGCGACTTCATTGCGCCGGCGTACCTGGCCTACGCAGTCAAAAGCTTCTTCGAGAATGGGGGGCGCGAGTGTTTTATCGTGCGTGTGGCCGCCCCGCCGGCCACAACGACCACCAGCGGCCCTCAGCCGGCCGAGCGCGCCTCATCGCAGCTATTGGACGTATCCGGCTTTGCCCCTGGCGCCATAGTGACGGCATCGCAGACGCGCCAGCAGGTCGTGGCCGGCGGCGCAAGTACAAGCCACGCGGACACACCAGTGGCTGACGTATCCGGGTTCCCCCAGGGCGCACTCGTCGAGATCACGCAGACGCAGGTTGGCGGTACGCTGCGGCTGTGGCGGCGCGTCGCCGGATTGGACGCGGCGTCGCTGCGCATCATCTGGGACCAGCCGCTGGACACGGTGCTCGACCTCAGCCGCGCGTTCACCCTGGCCGTAAACCACCAGAGCGACCATTTGCTCGCGCGCGTGTCGGGCACGCAACTGTTCTGGGAAAGCCCCTTGCCCACATATTACGATCTGAGCCGGCCGATCAGCCTGGCAACCGGGGCCGGGTCGGCCGCAGTTTCGGCGCTGGGCGAGAACGGCCGCGTGTCGTTGACCATCAGCGCCAGCAGCCCTGGGGTGTGGGGCAATGATCTGCGCGTACGGATCGGTCGAAGCAGCAGCGCCGCCACGCGCACGCGCACGGCGATTCAGAGCGCGGACACGTCGGCCGTCAGCAGTATCGCCGGGTTTCTGGACGGCGCGCTCGTGCGCATCTCGCAGGACGACGGCAGCGTGCCGCCCGCGCCGGTCGTTTCCTATCGGGCCGTAGCGCCGCGGGGCGTTGATGCGGCGCGCGGCCGCATCACATGGGATGCGCCGCTGCCTGCGGCCTACGATCTCATGGCGGCCCAGACGGGCGCACGCCCGATCGCGTTCGAGACGGTGACGTTTAGCCTGAGCGTGTACCTGAACGGCCAGTTGCGCGAGCAGTTCGCCGGACTCACGCTGCTGCCCGATCCTGGGCGCAGTTTCCCGGGACGCGCGTTCAGCGCGGCCGACGAGCGGCGCACAGGCCGCAAGAACCATGCCGAGCAGATCGTCAACAGCGCATCCCGCCTGATCCGCATCCGGGACGAGAACTGGCCGCACGCCCCGGCCGACTACGCGGGCGATCTGCCCGACCAGCGCGCCCCGAACATGCTCAACGGGCGACTGATCCTGCGCGGGGGGCGCGACGGCATCGCCGCAGTCCGGCCGGTCGACTTCATTGGAGCAGAAAACGAAGGCACGCGCAGCGGCCTGCGCACGCTGGAGACCGTGGATGACGTGTCGATGGTGGCCGCGCCCGACGTGATGCTGCGCCCCGCGCCGCCCGTTCAGGTGCTGCGCCCCACCCCGCCCCCGGTGGACGAATGCGCGCTGGACGAACCCAACCCGCCCGCCGCCGAGCCGCCCGAACCGCGCTGGGTCGAGCGCGTGCACGGTTTTAGTCTCAGCGAGATCGAGCGCGTTCAGCAGGCGATGGTGCTGCACTGCGAGGCGATGCACGATCGCATCGCCCTGCTGGACACGCCACCCGCCGAACGCCCGATCGACGATGCCGGCGAGGCGCAGAGCTGGCGCCGCCGCTTTGAATCGACGTTCGCGGCGTTGTACTACCCCTGGCTCATGGTGCTCGATCCGTTGCGGCTGCGCGGCGACGCGGTGCGCCGCGTGCCCGCCAGCGGCGCCGTGGCCGGCATTTTTGCGCGCTCCGACCTTGCATACGGCGTGCACAAGGCGCCCGCAAACGAAGAAGTGCGCTGGGCGCAGACGGCGACGGCCGACATAAACGCCGCCGAGCAGGCCGTCCTGAACCCCATGGGCATCAATTGCATTCGCACGCTGGCCGGGCGCGGGCTGCGCCTCTACGGGGCACGCACCGTGAGCAGCGACCCGGCGTGGCGTTTCGTCAACGTGCGGCGCCTCATGCTGATGATCGAAGAAGCGGTCGAGTCGGGCGTGCAGTGGGCGGTCTTCGAGCCCAACAATCTTGACTTGCGCCACAACCTGGTCGTCGCGATCAGCAGCTTCCTGGAAACGCTGTGGCAGAAGGGCGCGCTGAACGGACGCGTGGCCGAAGAGGCATTCTTCGTAACGTGTGACGATACCAACAATCCGCCCGGGCTGGACGATCTCGGCCGCCTGATCGTCGATGTGGGCGTAGCACCCACGCGCCCGGCAGAGTTTGTGGTCGTGCGCATCGGCAAGACGGCCGACACGCTCGAACTGGCCGAAATGGGCGTGTATGACCTGTCGGGGGCGGTGACGTGAGCATCGGCACGCGGAAAGATCCGGTCAGAGCCTACAACTTCACGGTGACCCTGATCGATTCGACGACGGCGCTGAGCACCATCGCAGTCGCCATTGGCGTGGAGCCGCAGGCGGGTTTCAGCGAGTGCAGCGGGCTTGAGATGGTCATGACGCCGGAAGAATACCGGCAGGGCGGCGAGAATCAAGCCGTTCGCAAATTCCCGTCGCGTATCACGTGGGCCAACCTCCGATTGAAGCGCGGCGTGGCTTACTCCAACGACTTATGGGAGTGGTGCACCGGCTTTGTGGAAGGACGCGGCAAGCGCCGCGACGGCATCATCTCCCTGCGCGACGACGAGCAGACGGCCGTGCGGGTCTGGAAGTTCACGCGCGGCATTCCGGTGAAGTGGAGCGGGCCGGCGCTCAACGCGATGCAGGGGCAGATCGCCTTCGAGGAACTCGAAATCGCGCACGAGGGACTCAAGCTGGTATCGTCGGTCGGCGGCAAGTTGGTAGAGGCCGTGGCGAACATTGTCACGGCGCTGCAATAGCCGGGCGGAGTCGCAACAGGCTGGAAGGAGACGGACTGCCATGGATGTGGAAGTCAGTGAAGTCAATACAACCCTGCGGCTGATGGACTCGCAGGTGATGCTCAACCCGCAGATCAAAGAGCAGTTGTTCAGCGAGTTCGTCGCGCGCTTTCTTGCACAGATGCAGCAGCAGTCCGACATGGAGTCGGGGCGCGAACTGCGCGCGGGCGCGTCGGTGCGCGCGTCCGGCGCGTCGAGGGGGCGCTAGCCGTGCCGCAGATCGCCCAATTCCGCCGCTTGAATCGCCGCTTCGAGCCGGTCGGCGCGCCGATCCGGGTGAAGTTCAATCCCACCGAGTTCACACTGGCGAAGAATGCGCAGGTCGCCGAGATCGCCATCCCCGGGCTCGATGCGCCCATCCTGCAATTTGTGCGCGGGCAGAGCGAGACGCTGGCGCTGGAGCTGTTCTTTGACACGACCGACGACGGCACCGGCGTCGATGCCAAGCCGGTGACCGAATTGACCGACGAGTTCTACAAGCTGATCAAGATCGACCGCGAAACGCACGCCATTCCGATCTGCCGGTTCGAATGGGGCGTTGGCGAGTTCCCCGGTTCGCACATGCAGGGCCAATGGGCGAGCCAGAACGTCTCCCGCGTCAGCGGGTTCGTCTGCATCGTGGATCAGGTGCGGCAGCGCTTCACGATGTTCAACCCCAACGGCGTGCCGATCCGCGCAACGCTGTCGGTTCAGTTGCGCGAATACAAGACGCTGGAGCAGCAGATCACGCAGCTCAACCTGCTCTCACCCGACCACACCCGAGTGCACGTGGTCCAGCGCGGCGACACGCTCAGCCGCATCGCCGACGACGTATACGGCGACCCGCGCCAGTGGCGGCCGATCGCCGATCACAACCGATTGGACAACCCGCTGGCCCTGACGCCGGGCATGGTGCTGGAAATCCCTCCGACGCGATAGGCGGCACGACGATGAGTCAGGCGATTCCAATCTACCGCGAGCGCACCGAGCGCGGCGAACGCGAGACATTCTATGTGCCGTTCTTCCAGGTCAAGATCGAGGGCCACCACCTGCCCAAGGACGTCGTGCAGGATGTCATGCAACTGACCTACCGGGACAAACTGGAGGAGGTCGACTCGTTCGAGCTCACGGTCAACAACTGGGATGCGCTCGAACAGCGCTTCAAGTACGAGCCGCCGATTGCTCCGCGCCAGTCCGGACCGGCGGCCCAGGGGCCGGCCGTGAATGTGCGTGAACTGTTCATGCCGGGCAAACGAGTTGACGTGACGATGGGATACCTCAACCATCAGCGGCGCATGCTGGTCGGGGAGATCACCACGCTGCAGCCCAATTTCCCGGAAACGGGCAGCCCGACGCTCACCGTCGGCGGCTTGAACATCCTGCACGGCCTGCGCAAGGCGCAGCACACGTACTCCTGGGCCAAACCCGAGGAATGGACCGACAGCGCCATCGCGCGCTGGATGGGGCAGCAGCCGGTTTCGAAGACCGCGCCCGGCCTGGGTATCCCGGTGGAGACGCCCAACGCCAGCGAGGAAATGCCCGAGGAGTTCGTGTTCATGCAGAACCAGTACG
Organism: Chloroflexota bacterium; assembly: GCA_016235055.1. Classification (NCBI taxonomy): domain Bacteria; kingdom Bacillati; phylum Chloroflexota; species Chloroflexota bacterium. The sequence continues at coordinate 9,426 of JACRMK010000023.1, forward strand.
ACATCGTGTTCCTGTTGCAGCGCGCGCGGCGGCGCGGTTACGATCTGCGGCTGGAACTCGAGCGCGACGCGCAGGGCAACGAGCGCCCGGCCAAACTGATCTTCGGGCGGGCGGAAAGCCAGAAGGCGGTGACCTACGAGTTGGAATGGGGCAAGACGCTGGTTTCATTCCGGCCCACGCTGCAGACTGCCAATCAGGTCAGCTCCGTAACGGTGCGCGGATGGGATCGCCGGGCCAAAGCCCCCATCGAGGGCAAGGCCGAGTTTGTGACCGACGCCAGTTGTAATGCGGACTGGAGCACGCGCATCGCGCGAGCCATTAACGGGCGCGAGGAGGTCGTGGAAATGCCGGTGTTTACCCAGCGCGAAGCCGAAGACCAGGCCAAACGCATACTGCAAGACCAGGCGCGGCGACTGATCACCGCGCAGGGCGCAACCGTCGGCCTGCCCGACTTGCGTGCAGGCAGCACCATCGTGGTGTTGGGCTTCGGCGCGCGGCGCACCGGCGAGAGCGTCAGCACCCAGTCGGCCGGCATGTTCGACGGGCGGTACTTTATCACCGAGACCACCCACACCATCAACGATCAAGGCTATCGCACCACGTTCTCGGCGCGGCGCACCGGAGACCTGTCATGAGCCTGAATCCCGGCCGCCTCTTCCCCGAAGGCGTCAGCGACGATTTTGTGGATGCCGACTGCATGGCGCGCTACATCGAAGACGCTATGCTGCGCCAGTCGCCGCCGCCCGACGCGGACGACGACGGCAAGCGCGGGCGGCGTCTATTCTGCGTCGCCATCAGTGAAGGCATCATCGGCTACCTGCGCGAGCACGACGGCACGGATTTCTTTCGCGTTCACGTCGCAAGCGGGGGCACGGCGCTCGATGGCCGGCTGGAGATCATGTGACGTGGGAACCGACATGAACGACCAGTACGGCGTGATGAGCGGGACGGTCAAAGCCGTCGGAGACCCAAACTACCCGGGCTGCGTGCAGGTCGAGTTTACCTGGATGGGCGGGCGCAACCAGGCCTACTGGGCGCCCGTGGCGGCGCCGATGGCGGGCGGCGGGCGCGGCGCGTATTTCATGCCCGAAGTGGGCGACGAAGTGCTGGTGGCCTGCGACCGCGGCCGCGTCGACCACATGTTCGTGATCGGGTTCACCTGGAATGGCGTCGACGCCCCGCCCAGCGGCAGTGTGCGCGAGCGCATGATCCGTTCGGTGAACGGCCATGCCATACGCATGCTGGACAGCACGCCCGACAGCGGCGACAAGGGCGCGCTGATCATCCAGGACGCCAACGGCAATCTGATCACGATGGCCAACGGTGTGGTCACGATTCACGCCGAAGGCGTGCTGGTGCTGGAAGGTGCATCGATAATCCTGCGGCCATCGGGAGGCTCGCGTGTCGTTCAACCAGGCGGCAATCCCCTGTGAGTGATCATGGCTAAGATCGATATTGCGGTCGAGTCCACCCTCGCCGAGAAACTCAACATCCCGGCCTGCGTCGACATGAGCTTGCCCAAGCCGACGCCGTTGAAGATCACGCTGCCAACGGGCGGCTCGCTCAACGCCTTTACCGACATGTCGCGCGGCGTGCCGACCGACTGCGCCCTCACGTTCAGCCTGATGCTGCAGATCGCGCCGCTGCTGGCCAATATGGACTGCATCCTGAAGATCCTGGGCATCATCGGGCCGCTCATTAAAATCGTTAAGGGCCTGCCGTTCCCCCCGCCCAGCGCCATATCCGACTTTATCAAGGCGGCGGGCAAACTGGCGCCGTGCCTGGCGATGGTCATCGCGCCGCCCGCCAGCCTGGGGCCGTTTATTCGCGACATCCTGTGTCTGATTCTCAATGTGCTGCGCTGCTTTATCAGCCAACTCAAGATGATCAAGCAGATGGTCGGCGGGCTGGGCTTGCAGTTGCAGGCGGCGCAGGCGGCCGGCAACACCGACCTGGTGGCCGCGCTGCAGTGCTCGCAGGACAATGCCGGCCAGGCCGCCGCCAGCGCCATGTCCGCCATGGAGCCGGTGTTCGCCCTGCTGAGCATGGTCTCGCCGGTAATGGAACTGGCGCAGGTGCCGGCCATCAACGTGAGCCTGCCGGCGCTGGGCAACCCGAGCGACGTGCAGGCGATCGAAGGCGTCATCGTCTCGCTGACCGGCGTGGCCGACGCCATTCAGATCGCGACCGATGCGCTGGGAGGGTGCGGCTAATGGCCGAGCGCGCATTCACCGGCAAGGGCTGGCGCTTCCCCGTGCGCGTCAATGCGCGCGGCGGGTTGTCCTATGCGTCCGGCGAGCAGGATATCACCGAGGCGATTTGGATCATCCTGAGCACGGCGCCCGGCGAACGACAGATGCTGCCCGGCTTTGGCTGCGGCATCCACAATCTTGTGTTTGCGCCCAACGATCCCGGCACGCGCGGCGCGCTGGCCCAATCGGTGCGGCAGGCGCTGGCCAACTGGGAGCCGCGCATCGACGTGGTGAATGTTCGCGTCAGCGCGCCGGAGGAGAACTTGCTATTGATCGCCATCGACTATCGCGTGCGCGCCACCAATGCGTTCACTAACCTGGTCTATCCGTTCTTCATCCGCGAAGGCCGCAACGACGGAGCGGTCGCGGGCGCGGAGCAAGCGCCCCGGTTGTCCGCCTGAGGTGACCCATGGCATTGCTGGCAAACGCACCCATCCTGGACGATCGCGATTACGCGCAAATCCTCAGCGAGGCCAAGTCGCTCATACCGCGCTACACGCGCGAGTGGACCGACTTGAACGACAGCGATCCAGGCATCACCCTGCTGCAGCTATTCGCGTGGATGACCGAGATGACGTTGTACCGGCTGAACCAGGTGCCGGAGCGCAACTACATCAAGTTCCTGCAACTGCTCGGCATCGAGCTTAACCCGGCCCTGCCGGCTGCCGCGGACCTGACCTTCCGGCTGGCGCGCAAAGACGTGGATACCGTCATCGTCCCCAAGGGCACGCAGGTGGCCGCCAGTGCGGACGATGGCGGCGGCGATGGCCCGGTGATCTTCGAGACGGATGAGGCGCTCATCGCGCTGGGCGCCACATTGGCTGCCGTGCAGAGCTTCGACGGCTATGGTTACTCTGTTGAGACGACCAAGAACAACGCCGACAGCCAGACGTACTTCCCGTTCGGCGCCAACGTGCGGGCGGGCAATGCGCTGGCGCTCGGATTTGACTCGCCGCTGCCGTTCACCAAAGACCGGATCACGTTGACGGTCTATCTGGCGCAGCCGGTGCGCAACGCCGAATCCCAGCCGTGCGACGCGGGATTGGACGTGCTGCCGGCGCCGGCGACGCTGGTCTGGGAGTTCTGGGACGGCCGCCGTTGGAGTGCGTTGAGTCTCGATCGCGACGGCACGCGCGCGTTCACGCAGAGCGGCCGTATCCAAGTGCGCGGCCCCGGTGTGAACGCGCGCAAAGACACCATTGGCAATGTGCCGGCGCCGCTGTACTGGCTTCGTTGCCGGGTCGTAGACCAGCAGTACGAGCGCGCGCCGCGCGTCGATTCGATCATTATCAACAGCGTGGGAGCGACGCAGGGCGTGACCGTGCGCGACGAGGTGGTGGGCGGCAGCGATGGGCGGCCCAATCAGCGCCTGCGACTCGCCCACACACCGGTCATTGCGCGCGCACGCCCGGAGGACGCGACCGGCGCGGACGGCAAGCGTGTGCGTATCACGAGCGTGCGGCTGGAAGTCGCCGAAAGCATCGACGACTTTCAGGTGTGGCAGGAAGTGCCGGACTTTCTCGCCTCGGGTCCGGACGATCCGCACTACACGCTGAACCGCACGACGGGCGATATCGCTTTTGGCGACGGCGAGCACGGGCGCATCCCGAGCGCCAACCCCAACCACGCGTTCGACAGCATCATCGCACGCGAGTATCGCTACGGCGGAGGCAAGCAGGGCAATGTGGCGGCCGGCGCGATCAAGGGCTTGCAGACATTTGTGCGCAATGTGGAGAGTGCCAGCAACCTGCGCCCGGCCGCAGGAGGCAGCGACGAGGAGACGGTGGAGGCGGCCAAGCTGCGCGCGCCGCGTGAACTGAAGAGCAAGGGGCGCGCGGTGACCGCGGAAGATTTCGAGACGCTGGCGCTCGCCGCACCGGGGGCGCGCGTGCTGCGCGCCAAGGCCATGCCGCTGGCGCACCCGCGCTTCCCCGGCGTGCCGGTGCCCGGCGTGGTCAGCGTGATCGTGGTGCCGGACAGCGAAGCGCCCAACCCCACACCGAATGCCGCGACGATTGCGGCGGTGTGCGCCCATCTGAACCGGGCGCGGCTGCTGACCAGCGAGGTGTGCGTGGTGCCGCCAACGTATCACAAGGTGAAGATACAGGCCGACGTCGTCGCCCGCCCGGAAGCGGACCTGGCCGAAGTCAAGGCGGCGCTCGAGCAGCGCCTGACGATCTATTTTCACCCGCTGAAAGGCGGCAAATATGGCGACGGCTGGGAATTCGGCCGGCACATCTTCTATTCCGACGTGTATCGCGTGATTCTGGAGACCCCCCAGGTGGATCGTATCCAGAACAACCAACTACTCATGATCGTGGACGATGTGCGCGGCGAGTTCTGCCGCGACGTGGCGATCGAACCCGGCGCGCTGCCCTATTCGACCGGCCACGATCTGACCGTAACGTACGGTGCTTGAGGCCCAATGTCTGGCGAGTTCTATCACCTTGACCAACGCAGCGGCTGGCGCGCCTCCATACTCGACCATGTCGAGCCGGCGGCCGATGCCGGCACCGGGCGCACGACGTTGGGGCTGCGCCGGCGACCGGGTACCGGGCGCGCGTTGGTGGATGCCGGCGGCAGCTTCGGCGGGTTGACGATGCCGACCAGCCTGGCGCTGGATGCTGAAGGGCGCATCTACATCCTCGACGCTCCGGCACAGCAGATCAAGCGCTACGATCCGTGCGCGGAACGGTTTGACGTGCTGCCCTGCGTGGGCGGAGCGGGGACCGACCCCCGCCGGATGCAGGACCCGCGCGGAATCGCGATTGCACCGTGCGGCGACCTGTACGTCGCCGATACGGGCAACCGGCGCGTGCAGGTCTTTGCGCTCAAGGATCTGGTGCTGAGACAGATCTGGTCGTCGCCGCGACCCGCGCGTCTGAACCAGCCATGGCTGCCGGTCGCCGTCGCCGTCGCGCCCGACGGACGCGTGCTCGTCTGCGACTACGACAATGGTCTGATCCATGTGTTCGACCGCAACGGGCGCTGGCGCACGGCGTACGACGGGGCCGGGCCGGGCCAGCCCGCGCTGCAGAAACCGCTGCACCTCGCGGTCGATCGGGCGGGCCGAATCTACGTCATTCAGGACGGGCAGGATTTCGTCGTCGTGCTTGATGTGGACGGCAAGTTCCTGCGCCGCGTGACCAAACCGGCCGAGATTCAGGGCGAGTTCTGCCCGATGGCACTCGCGGTCGACGAGCGCGGGACGATCTACATTAGCGATCGCATCGCGCAGCGCGTATTCGCGGTGTGCGAGGGCCGTGCAGACTGCGGCGCGTGGCCGCCGCGGCCGCAGGCCAGCCCCGCGCGCGGCGTGTTGGCGCATTGCCCGTCGCTGGCGTTCAGCGCCACCGGCGACTTGCTGGTGGGAGATGGCAAAGACCGCTGCGTGCGTTTCCTAGAGCCGGCCGCGGGCTATGACGAAGAAGGCGTCTACATAACCGAGGCGTTGGACAGCGAGCTGTACCAGTGCGAGTGGCATCGGGTGGAGTTGCGGATGCAGGCCCCGTTCGGCACGCGCCTGCGCGTGGATACGTTCACATCGGAGTCGCCCCGCTCGGCAGCCGATTTGGACGCACTGCCCGAATCACGCTGGGCGACCATGCAGATGGTGCAGCAAGAGCAAGGCGATTGGGACTGCTTGATATTGAGCGCGCCCGGCCGCTACCTCTGGCTGCGGCTCGTATTCATGAGCGACGGCACGGATACGCCGCGCGTCGAGCGGATCCGGGTGCATTATCCGCGCCAGACGCCGCTGCAGTCCCTGCCGGCCGCGTACAGCGAAGACGCACTCGGGCGCGATTTCCTCAATCGCTACCTGTCCATCGTCGGCCGCATCCAGGACGGCATCGGGCAAACACTCGACAGATTGGAGCGCATCTTCGACCCGCTGGCGGCGCCGGCCTCGCCCGACGCCCGGCACGATTTTCTGGGCTGGCTGGCCGGCTGGCTGGATCTGGTGCTGGATCGGCGCCTGCCCGCAAGCCGCAAACGCGCCCTGCTGAAAAACGCTCACCGTGTGTATGCGCTGCGCGGCACCGCCGCAGGCTTGCGGCTGCACCTGCAATTGTACTTCGGCGCGGAGCCACGCATCCTTGAGCACTTCAAGCTGCGACGCTGGTTGTTCGTCGATCAGGCGCGGTTGGGCGATTCGTCGGTGCTGTACGGGCAGGCGATTGTGCGGCGGCTGCAACTGGACGGACTGGCCCGCGTCGGCGAGTTCCAATTGATCGACACCGGCGATCCGTGGCGAGACCCGTTCCACGTGTACGCCCACCAATTCACGGTCGTGCAGCCGATGGGCGGCGCCGACGATTCCGCAGCGGCGGCCGCGCGACTGGCGCTCAACCGGATCGTGGAAGTATCCAAACCGGCGCACACGCAGGCGTATGTGCGCGCGTCCACTCCGCGTTTCCGATTGGATGGACAGGCTTACCTGGGGCTGGATACCGTAATCGGTCGTTACCCGGCCGGCGTGACCGTGACGGGCGAAGGCCAGGGCGAGGACGGCGGATCGGGGCGACTGGGCGTCGATGCGGTCATGGGGCCGTCGCGCGATGAGGCGACGCGCCCGACCATGCGGCTCGGCCGCCAGGCGCGCATCGGTGCGACCACGCGGTTAGACTGACATGCGCCATCACGGGATGAAGGGAGCCATCTATGGCCTGTGGATGTGACAAGAACCGTACGGAGCTGATGCCGCGCCGGACCGACGGCTGGTGCGTGGAATGCGACGTGCCGCAACTGGCGCGCAACAATTATTTCGACATGAAGCTGCTGGTTGCGCGCGACTTCACCGACGAGCAGCGCTTCTTCATCGGCAAAGATCGGCGGCACAACCAGAGGCTGCACGGCTGGGGCACCGTGTGCGGCCTGCGCGTGAAGCCACACCCCAACCCGAATTGCCGCCAGCAGTACGTCGTGATCGAGCCGGGCACCGCGATCGATTGCTGCGGGCGCGAGGTGTTGATCGAGCGCGAGCAGTTGTTCGACGTGCGCACCCCGTTCCTGGCCTGGTGGCAAGCGGAGCACCCGGACATCGCGGAGCCGCCCAAGACGGCCGAGCACACACTGCAAGTCTGCCTGCACTACCACGAATGCCCCACCGAGGACGTGCCGGTGCTGTTCGACGACTGCAACTGCGACGGCGACACGTGCCAGCCCAATCGCGTGCTGGAGAGCTTCGACTTGAGCCTGCGCGTGGATCCGCCCCACGCGCCCGCCGTGCCGGAAGGGTTGCGGTTGCGCTGGAGTGCGACGACGCAGATCGCCAATGCGCGATGGATGGCTTACGACGAGGCGCAGAAACGCCTCTACGTGCTAACGTCGGACGCTGCAGCGCTGCTACATGTCTATGATGCTGCGGACGGCCCGCTGAACGAGCGCGACCTCAGTCCCTCGTCAAACCCGGTGGTGATCGGCGGCCGCGCGCTGGACATGACGCTGGCGCCCGACGGTCGCTGGCTGTACCTGGCGATCGACAAATCGGGGGGCCAGGCCGATATCGTGGCCTACGACACCACCAATTTCATGGCTCCGCGCAAGACGGTCGCCACGGGCATCAGCGGCGCGGTGAATGGCCTGCGGATACTGGCATCGAATGCAGGAACCGCCGGCGGGCGATTGTTCGCTCTGCGCACCGGGACGGCGAACCAGCAACTGCTGGCCTGGGATGACCCGGCCGGCACGCCGGTCGATGCAACGGGCGGCACCGCCAAGAACGTGGCTGCGGGGCCGATCGGCATGGGCATCGCGTCGGATGGCGTCGACGATTGGCTGATCGTGGCGGGCGCGACGGCGGTCAGCATGCTGAAGGCGGCCAACCTGGGCGCCATCACCGACGTCAACTACGGCGTTGCCGGCCTGGCGCCGGCGGCCATGGCGCTCGCGCAGACCAGCGACCCGCTCACGCTGTTTGTGGTCGATGCCCCGGCGAAGACCGTGAACGTCTTCGGGTTGAAGCCCGGCTCGGCCACGCCGATCCGTTCGCTGGGCGCATCACCGGCGTTGACCGACACGCCGGTCGATATCGCGGCGACGGCCGGCGGGCGCTGGGCGATTGTGCTGACCCAGGACGCGAGCGGCCAGGGCAGCGTGCAGGCCGTGGACGCCCACGCGATTGCGAGCGGCAAGCCGTCCGACGCGCTGGGAGTCAGCGAGCGCACCGGCAGCAAACCGCAGCACCTTCTGCTGGTCGGCAACGCAGCGCGCGCGCTGGCGACATTTGAAGGCGCCCCAGGCGCGGGCGGTGTGACGGTCCTGGATGTTGAGCAAGACGACTGTGAAGATATCTTCCTGAAGGCGTTGGACGCCTGCCCGGCGTGTCCTGACGACGATTGTATCGTGCTGGCCACCATCGCCGATTATCATTGGGATGACAAGCTGGAGGAGAACCGGATCGACAATATCAGCGACCGCAAGTTGTTGCCCAGCACGGAACTAATCGCCGAAGCGGTCGAGTGTCTGATGGCGCGCAAGGGAGGGCCGGGAAGCGTCGGCGAGCAGGGCAAGCCGGGCGAGCCTGGAAAACCCGGCGAGGGCATCGACGACGTCAAGGTCACGTTCAATCCATGCGTGCAAGGTGTGCACGGCGTCAGCAGCGCCAGCGTGCAGGTCATCGCGGGCAAACGCACGCTCGTGCTGTCCATCGCCGAGGGTTGCGACGGTGCGGACGGCGCGGACGGCGCGCCCGGCGTCGGGCTGGAAGCCGGGCTGACGCGCATCCGGGCGTTGAGTTGGGCGCATAACACGACGGCCAAACTTGCGGCCGTGCGACTGAGTAGTGGGCGGACCGTGCCGGGCATGGTCATCGAATTCAGCGATCTGGTTGATGTGAAATCAGTGGACGGCCGCCATGTCTTTCAGGTGGCGGCGGAGCACCCGGATGCCAGCGACAATCTGCGCGGCATGTTCGTCTGCCGCTGTCCGCTCGTCGGCCGTGTGATCGGCGTGACGGTGACGGGCCGCAACGGCGACGTGATCACCGACGCGGCCGAGATAGGCACGCCACTCGTGCCGGCGGTTGCGTTCCTGTTCGATGAGGAGTTCAAGGTGCTGGACCGCATCCGCGAGTTGCTGCGCCGCATGGAGAAGCCGCTGGAATTCTGGGTTTCGCTGCGCGGCGACTTTGTGCTCGACAAACAGGGCCGTGCCATCGATGCGGAGTATGTACGTGCGCAGTTGATGAGCGGCGATCGCCCCGCCGCGTCGCCGGTCGGCATTCAGGGCGGTCTGTTTGAAAGCTGGTTCACACTCGAAGTCTGATAAACGGAGGGCCACCATGGGTGTAGCCTATAAATCACGGCCCGGCGCAAGCCGCGCGCAGCCGGCCGCCAAGTCGCCGTCCGGCTGCGGCTGCGGCAGCGCCGACCCCTGCACGTGCGGCGTCTGCGACGGGTTGCAGAATCTCAACTACCCGCGCCACTTTGCCGGGCAACTGCTGACCGAGGCCGAGTTGAACGGCACGCTGGACTATGTGAAGGCGAAGAACCGCCTGCACAATCGCTACCTGCACGGCTGGGGCGTCGTGTGCGGCCTGCAGGTGGCGTGCAGCGAGTGCGACGGCTACGTGACCGTGCATCCCGGCTACGCGCTGGACCCGTGCGGGAACGACATCCTGGCGCCTGACGAGCAGGATGTGCCGCTGCTCGAGATGATCAAGGCGTGCCGCGAAGCGCGGCGCAAACGCGCCGCGCCGTGCGACCCGATCAAGCCGGCCGGCAAAGCGAACTGCGACGACAAAGAAGAGCAGTGGTGCCTGGCGATCCGCTTTGAGGAGCAGGACTGCCGCCCCGTTACGCCGCTGCGTAACCCGCCGGCCAAGACATGCAGTTGCGGCGGCAACGCCAAAGGGACGTGCGGTTGCGGCAATACGGCGACCGGCGCGGCCGGAGCGCGACGGTCCGCGCTGCCATCCATCGCTTGTGAGCCGACGCGCGTATGCGAAACCTACCGCTTCGACGTCGTGGAGTCGGCGGACTGCTGCCTGCCCCAGACGACGCCGATCCCGCGCCTGCCGCCGATCCGGACCGTCGGGCTGGGCCGCGCGGCGCTGGGCGACGTCGCGCCGGCGGCGCTGGCGCTGGGCGGCTGGCTGGTCGATTCGCTGAAATGCGCCGACCTTGATAATACGCTGTTCAAGCGCGTGAGCGACTGCCTGAAGTCCATCGCCCAGTTCGTGCTCAAGCGCACCGGCCTGCAGACGGTCGCGCCGCTGGCGTACGTGCTGGCGGGCGGCAAGGGCAAGATTCAGTATAACGCGGTACACATCTACAACGCGCAGCAGTCGCTGTATCAGGCGGTCCTCCAACTATACACGCAGAATCCGCTGAACGTACGTTGCAGCCTGGGCGACCAGTTGAAGCTGGTGTCGATTCATGAAATTGCCGGCGGCGAAACGTCGGCCAGCTACGTGTCCAAGAGCACGGTGAGCACCCACGCCCTGCTGGCGCTGATCGTGCAGTACGCGCTGGACTGCGTTTGCCAGAACCTGATGCCGCCGTGTCCTGAGAACCCGTGCGATGACCGTGTGATCCTGGCGTGTGTCACGCTCAAGAACGACCGCATCGTATCGATCTGCGATTTCGGCTGCCGGCGCTACGCCGGAAGTTTCCCGGCCATGAGCTACTGGCTGTCCGCGGTGCCGATCGTGCCGGTGCTGGAGCAGTTGGTGAAGAACATCTGCTGCACCGACCTGCTGGCGAAACGGCCGGCGCGCAAGCCGACCGCGCAGCCGGCCGCCCAACCGGCTGCACGGCCGATCGCGCGCGCGGCCATGCTGTCCACGGCGGGCGGGGGCGCCGGCGCGGACGCCGGCGACGACACGTCCCCATTCATCAACCAGCTCGACGAGCTGTTCAAGTCGCTGGATCCGGACGGTTCGCTGCGCGCGATGCTGTTCGCGGATCACATGGCCGCCCCGCAGCAGTGGGCATCGCAGTTGCGACGGCGCATCGGCGGCGCGCCGCTGCCCGACTGGCGGCTCGGCGCGGACGTGGATCTGGACAGTTTGCGCCAGCGATCGCCTGACCTGGCGCACGCGACACTGAAGGACGCGGGCGTGCGGGTGGTCGCGCGCGAAGTCGCATCGTCCGACGCGCTGGCCCGCGCCAACCTGACAGCGACGGCCGCCGGCCGTGGCGACACGGTGGTCATGTATACATTGGAAGGGCGGGTGGCCGGTTTCGCGCCGTACGATGCAGACGAAAAACTGGCCGACCGACAGGCCGAGGTGGATGCGCTGAAGAACGACATGGCCGAGCTGCGCGCCGATCTGCAGCGCCTGCGGCGCGCGCGCGGGTCCGGCGCGGCGTAGGCGGCGGCCGCGCGACTTCAGGCAGAGCGGAGATGAGCATGGCAACCAACAGCATCGAGCGCCCGCGATACTACCAGCGCCAGTTTCTGGGCGCCGAGGATTTTCAGGCCGAGCAGAGCTATCACCGCGACATGCGCCGGCGGCACAATCTGGCGCACCATACGTGGGGCATTGTCACCGGTTTGCGCTTACTCCAGGCACTGAAAGAGGGCACGACCGACGAGTACGACGTGTTTGTGCAGCCGGGCATGGCGATCGACGGGTATGGCCGGGAGATTGTGCTGCTCTCGCCGCTCAAGCTCGACGCAGCGCAGTTCAACTTCACGGCGGCGGTGGGGTACCAGGAAGTCTGGATCGGCTTTCGCGACCAGACGGCCCTGCCGCCGCGCTTCGGGTACGGACTCTGCGCCGCCGACGACGGCAGCGAGTTTGACCAGTCGCGGCGCTGGCAGGAAAGCGGCGCGTTGTTCATCGCGCCCGAACCGGGCAGCGCGGTGCCGCCCGGCGTCGTCATCGACGGCGTCGAGACCGAGCCGGCAACGCCGCCGCCGTATGACACGACCAAGCCGGAGCAAGCCGCGCCGCCACCGGTTAAGGTTCGCTATGTGCCGGAAGACAGTTCGGCGCCGTTTCAGGAACTGCCGTCGGACGAGGATGCCGACCCGCGCTGGTTGATCAAGCTGGGCAGCGTGAACTGGGACGGCCAGAAGTCGCGCTTTCTGAAGTCGACCGATGAGCGGCTGAACGAAGACCGCCGGTATATCGGCGCGGTGGCCGAAACGCTCTACGCGCCCGCCGGCGGCATCACGTTGCGCCACCGTGCGCGGCCGCTGAGCAAGCAGGGCACTGCGCTTGTCTTCGACCCCGATGCGCAGGAACTGGCGCAAATCGAAGGACGCCTGCGCGTGGACGGACGCCTTGTGGCCCGAGATGACGTGTTCCTGTGGGGCGGCAAGCTGTCGTTCCAGACGGCGAACGGGCCTGCGCCCAACAGCGACGAGGACAAAGTGCCGTTATGGATCAGGCGGCGCAGTTCGCCCGATCTGACCGTGAACGACGTGCACATCCATCTCGGCAATGACGATTCGGCTGCCGATGACAAGCCGTCGGCCAAAACGCGGCTGACCGTCGGGCCCAACAGCGGCACCGGCGAGAAGGCCGTGCTGGCTGTAAAGGCCAACGATCACGTCGAGATCGTAACGGGTTCGCTGGATTTCGGCGCGCAGACGCGCCAGATGGTGAACCTGTGGAGAACCAACTACGGGCTGGGCGTTCAATCCGGCACGCTCTATCTGCGCAGCGACTCCGAGTACCGCTGGTATCGTGGCGGCAAGCATGCCGATGACCTGAACAGCAGCGACAACGGCGTGCTGCAGATGCGACTCGACAACCAGGGGCGGCTTCATTTTGGCGCGACCGTGCGCCAGATGCTCAACCTGTGGCAGACGAGCTACGGCATTGGAGTGCAGGACTCAACGCTGTATTTTCGGACCGGCGCGGACGTGTGCTGGTTCAGAGGCGGCGTCGAAAGCCCCACCCGTGGCGACGCGGGCGCGGGCGGCAGCCTGCTGATGAAGCTCAATCAGGCCGGCACGCTGAGCGTCTCAGGCCAGCTCGGTGTCGGTGTGGGCGCGCCGGCTACCCGACTGCACGTTAAAGGCGACCGCATCCGGCTGGAATCGGTGGACGGCACGCGCACGCTGGACATGCGCGCCGACGGCAGCGCGCTCGATCTGGAAAGCCACGGCGCGCCGCTCTATCTGAACGGCGCGGGGTCGAACCAGCCCACGTACATTAACCCGTTCGGCGGCAACGTGGGCATTGGCACCACGACGCCGAACGCCAAGCTGGACGTGGACGGCACGTTTCGCGTCGGCGGGGGCAGTACGTTCGCCCAACTGGACACCGGCCGGGCGACGGTGGGCAGCAGCGCGACGAACGAAAAACAGATCAGCATACCGTTCACGGCGGCGTTTACAACCGCGCCCAACGTCATCGCGACGGCGCGCGGGTCAAACGCCGACGTATTTGCGGTCACCACCACGGCCGTCGCAACCACGCAGTTCACGGTCCGCATCAAGCGCGTGGATGCCGCCGGCGGGTGGGCGCAGAACCTGCAACTGGACTGGTTTGCGGCGAAGTAGACGAGGGAGACCCATGGAGAGCGGCACACTCGAAAAACGCCTGGGCGAACTGCGCGCCGAACTGACGCGCGGGCAGGAGCAACTGGCGCAACTGGACCTGCAACGTCAGGAGACGCGCGACACGCTGCTGCGCATAAGCGGGGCGATTCAAGTCATCGAAGAACTGCTGGGCGTCCGCGCCGCCATTCCGCCCAGCATCCGGCGCAACGGCGACGAAAGCGCGCGAAGCGCAGCGACGCCGATTGAGTCCGCGCGATGAGCGATGCGGGCGGCCGCGCGGGCGCGCTGCGTATCGGCCGCATGAATTGCACATGCCTGGTGCCGCGCGAGCATCCCGACCCGGAGCGCCTGCGCTGGCGCGCGGACGGCATCGCGCGCGGACGACTGGCCCCCACGCTGGCGCATTGGCTGGATAGCACGCTTGATCGCGCCGATCCGGCCGTGTGGCGCATCCGCCGCCTGGACGTGGAACTGGCGTTCGACCCGTCCAGCCTGACTGACGACAGCCTGGGGCGGACGTGGTCACAGCGTGTGCTGGCGCAGATCGGCCGTGCGCTGGCCACCGGCGACGATGGCGTCAACGTGCTGCGCTACGACGACCGCGCCGATTTTGTCGCCCATTTTGTGCTCGATCTGGCGTGCGGCACGGCGTGGCAACAATGGCAGTATCGCGCATTTGATTCGCTGCGCAGTCTGCCCGACGGCGTCGCCGTCAGCGAGGCGCTGGCGCGCGAGCCGGCACATACCGCAAGCGTGCTGCGCCGGCTGGACGCATGGAACTCGCTGGAAGTCATCCTGGGCGCGCTCAGCGCGCGCGGGGCGGCGACCGTTCAGGATACGCTACTGGTTCAATCGCCCGCCGGGGGCGCCGCGTCGCCCATATTGTTCGAAGCCCTGCTGGGCGCGTGGCCGGACAGCGGGGTTCGCTCGCCGCTGGACACAGCGCACAATGTGCTGCGGCTGTGGTCGGCATTCCGCCGGGTGCACGGCGAGCGATCGGATGGCGACGTATTGTTGGCGGCTGATGCGCTGGTGGGACTCGCGGCCGTGCTGTGGACACCAGCCGGCGCATTGCGAAACGCGCTGGATAATGCCCTGGCGGTGGCGGATCAGGCGCGCCAGGATGGCGACGACCTGCGCGCGCAGACCGTACAGGTGCTGATTGACGCGGACCGCCGGGCGCCCGGCTGGCTTGAGCGCGCAGTGACGCCCGTCGCGCCCCAGGCAGCCCCGGTTCAGCCTGCGAACGCCCAGACGGTACGCTCGCCTTTCATCGGCGCGTTCGCACTCTTGCCCACGCTGACGGCGATGGGCTTCGACGCGATTGTGAACGCTGCGGCGGCCGACGTTCCGGATCTGGCCGAGCGCACTGCACTGGCACAGGGACTGCGCCTGACCGTGCTGATCAAGGCGCTGGGCAGCGCGCGCGCGGCCGAGGCGCGGTGGGATGCAGCCGTGCTCGCTGCGGCTGGGGCAGACCCGACGCCGGCGAGTCGACCATTGCCATCCCTGAGGCACGTACAGATTGAAGCCGGTTATGCGGCGTGGCAGTCACAGCCTGTCTCACCAGCGCCGGCGCCGGAAGAGGAACTGAACGCGCTGTCGCTGGCTGACTGGATGAACACGACCACGGGCGACCGGGTGGAAACGGACGCATTCACGTCGGCGCTGGCGCGCACGGCGTTGGCTCTGTTTGCGCGCCGGCTGGTCGGGTTTGAGCGCAGCAGCGCGCGTTATATCCAGGCCAATTTCCTGGAGGGCGCCGGCAGCGCCACGATCGGCGCCGACGATGTGAAGGCACAGTTGCCGGCCTGCCCGCTCATCATGATCCTGCGACTGACCGGCCTGGATCACACGGTTGTGGATGTGCCGTGGCTGCGCCCCGGGCGACTGCGGCTCGTTGTGGATGATTGAATGAGCGCCCCGTTTGCCAACCCTCACGAGTTTATCAGTGCATCGCTGGCGCGCACCGACCTGCTGCTCCAGCGGCAGGTCATGCGCCTGCGCGCAGCGCGCACGCTGAACGAGAGCAGCCTGCGCGGCCTGTATATCGCCGACGAACTGGTTGATGCGCTGCTGAATCGCGTTCCGGCGGACGACGTGCGCGACGGCGCACAGGGCCTGACGCAGGCGATTGCGCAAGCCACGCAGGAGATCGCCCAGCGGTCGGCAGCCGCCGCACCCGCCGAGGCCCTGCCGCACCAGCGCCTGACGCGCCTGTTCGGGCTGAGCACATTCGAATGCGAGTTGCTGCTGCTGGCCGCTGCGCCCGACATGCATCTGCGCTACCAGACGGTTTTCGCCTATGTCCAGAACGATATTTCGCAGACGCACCTGACGGTCGACCTGGCGCTCAATCTGCTGTGCGAGAGCTTCGAGGAAAGCCTGATCCGGCGGGACGTGTTCGCGGACGATGCGCCGCTTCTGCGGCACGGCCTGCTGCGTCTCTTCGATGACGCGCAGGACCGCGAGCCGCCGCTGCTGGCCCGCCGGATGAAAGTCGACGCGCGGATCGTGGCGTACCTGCTCGGCGATGAGGCGCTGGATACCCGGCTGGCGGCTTTCGCGCGGGTAGACGATTCGAACGCGCCCGCACCGGGCGACTTGGAACTGGCGAGTCACGCACGCGCTGCGGTCGAGGCATGGGCGGCGCTGCCGCACGCGTGGCGCGAGCGCGAGCATCTGGTCTGGCTCATCAGCGGCCCGCACGGCGCCGGCAAGCATACGCTGGCGCATGCGCTGTGCGGGGCCTGGCACATGCCGATGCTCAGCGCCGATCTGGCGCGCGCGCTCCGCGCGCCATGCGGTCTGCGCACGGCGCTGGACCTGCTCGTGCGCGAATGCGCTCTGCGCGGCGCGGCGCTTTGCCTGGAACGGCTCGATGCGCTGCTGGCCGACGACGCCAATCGCGCAGACCGCCTGGACGCCGTTCAAGACGCACTGGCACAGCAGGCGCTGCCGACGTTTATCACGTCGGAACACGCCTGGCGCCCGCGGCACGCATGGCGCGGATCGCGGTGGCATGAACTGGCGCTGGAACTGCCGGCGCTGGACGCGCGCCTGCGCCTGTGGCAGCGCGCGCTCGCGACCCACGCGGTCGAAACGGCCGCGCCGGACGGATTAGCCGAGATCGCAGGCAAGTTCGCGCTCACGCCCGGCCAGATACACGACGCGGCGCGCGCGCTGGCCGGCTGCCAGACCGCCCATCCGGTCGGCGCCGCCGAACTGCACGGCGCAGCCCTGGCGCAGTCGAACCCGACGCTGGGCGCGCTGGCGCAGAAGATCGAACCGCGCTTCGGATGGGAGGACATCGTTCTGCCTGCCCAGGCGCTGGCGCAGTTGCGCGAGGTGCTGGCCGCCGCGCGCGCGCGCTTCACCGTGTATGGACAGTGGGGTTTCGCACGGAAAGTGTCGCGCAGCAAAGGCGCGAACATCCTGTTCTCCGGCCCCAGCGGCACGGGCAAGACGATGGCCGCGCAGATCATCGCGCGCGAATTGCGGCTCGACCTGTACCGGATCGACCTCGCAACACTGGTGAGCAAGTACATCGGCGAAACGGAGAAGAACCTCAGCCGCATATTCGCCGAGGCGCAAACGTCGAATGCGATCCTGTTTTTTGACGAGGCCGACGCGCTGTTCGGCAAGCGCGGCGAGGTGAAGGACTCGCACGACCGCTACGCCAATATCGAGGTCGCGTATCTGCTCCAGCGCATGGAAGAATACGAAGGTATGGCGATCCTGGCGACCAACCTGGGCGAGAACATCGACGAGGCGTTCAAACGCCGCATGCACCACACGGTTGAGTTCCCGTTTCCGGACAGTGAACGGCGCGAGCGCATTTGGCGCAGCATCTTTCCCGCGGAAGCGCCGCTCGCACTCGATACGGACTTCGGCTTTCTGGCGCGCCAGTTCGAGTTGTCGGGCGGGAACATCCGCAACGCGGCGCTGCTGGCGGCGTTTCTGGCGGCCGACGAAGGCTCCACACACGGCACAGCCGGCCGCACGCAGATAGCGATGCGGCATCTGATCCTGGCGACCGCGCGGGAGATGCAGAAGATCGGCAAGCTCCCCGCGCGCGCCGAGTTCCGGCAGTATTACGAATTGCTGCGCGAGTCGTGATAGTCGATGCCCACGAAAGTCCGCCAGGAGCCGAAACGCGCGCCGGATAGCACGGCGGCCGCCGTACCTTCTGCGCCGCAGACACCGAGCGCCCTAAAGAAGTGGCAGCACGGCGCGGGCAATCAAGCCGTACAGCAGGAGATGCGCGCTGACGGCTTCATCGAGATGCCGCCGCTGGTCATCACGGCGTCCCCACCCAAGCCGCAGGCCAGCGGCATGATTGAGATGCCGCCGCTGGTCGTCACCGCGTCCCCGCCCAAATCGCAGAATAGCGGCACAATTGAGATGCCGCCGCTGGTCATCACAGCGTTCCCGCCCAAATCGCAGAATAGCGGCACGATCGAGATGCCGCCGCTCGTCGTCACCGCGTCCCCGCCCAAGCCGCAGGACATCCGCACAATCGTCATGCCGCCGCTCGTCGTCACGGCATCCCCGCCCAAGTCTGGGGGTCGTGGCACGATCGCAACAACACCGGCTGATCTCCCCAGCGAGGCTGGCGGCACGACTCGCCACACCAACGACGCCCAACCGGCAGGCGCTCCGGCGCCTGATCAGCCTGTGGGCGCGCCTGCGCAGCCGAATGCGAAGGGTGCACCCGCGACACCCGCCAGCGCATCGCCATCGCAGGCGGCTCCCGTTGTACCGCCGACGGCTGGCGCGGCAGCCGTCGGCGCGCCAACGGTCACGCCTGAAAGCGGCGCTGCACCAGCGCCGGCCAGCGGCCCCGAGATATCGAAGTGGCGCGCATCCGCGGTGGGCGCGGTCAAGTCGCTTCCGCAGCCCAAGATCAGTTCGGCCGCCAACACCGCCCGGATCCGTACCAGTGGCAGGGTTGCCAGCGCCAAACACAAGGCGACCTCGCAACGCGCCGGGGCCGACGCCGATAAGGCCGTCTCGCCGGCGCCCAAAGCCGATCAACCGCCGGCGAATCCCACCGCCGTGCCTGATCCGGTACCGGAAGCGACCAAAGTCGTAAACGCCGCTATCGAGAAACGGCTGCCAGATCAAAGCGTGCCGGGTCTTGAGATAAGCCCGGTGACGCAGCTACTGCCCAGTCTGACTCCGCCCCCCCCAGCACCCGTGACGCCACCGGGCAAAACCGACCCCGCCCAGAAACCGGCAGACGCGAAAGAGGCCAAAAACCCGCTGAAGGACAAGGCCGCCAAGGTTGACCAGGCCGCCGGCAAGAAAGCCGAGCAGACCGAGCAGCGGAGCGACGCAGACCCCATTACGCTGAAAGACGAGAATCGCCCCAAGGAGAAGCCGTTCCCGCAGGGACTCAAGTCACAGTTGGGGCCGGTGATTGCGGACCTGCTGCAGGACACGGCCCTGGAGGCGCGGGCAATAGTCGCCGGCGCTCGGCGGCCGTTATACGGCGGGTCACTCGAACGAAACTTCGCAAACCTCGGCGACGACAAGCTGTTGCCCGATCTCAAACAAGCGCTGGATACGGAACTGCGCGACGTGGCGCACCAGGCCGGGCTGACCGATGCGGAGATCCAGGGCGAGATTGAAAAGCGACGGCAGGCCATCAGGGCGCAGAGCGCACAGGCCAAAGACGCCGTGCAGCAGGCGGGCGCCGAGCAGAAAGACGCGGTCAAGCAAAGCGGCGATGAGGCGCTCGGCCACATCGCCGGCGCTCGCAAGGCGCTGGACCTCTCGGCCGAGCAGAAGCTGGAAGCGGCACGGGGCCAGACCGACCCGGAGGTCATCCGCCTTAAGCGCGACCGCCTGAGCGATGATGTAAACCGCAAGATCGCCGACGCCGTCGTGGCGGCCGACGAGGCGGGCAAACGGCGCAAGGCGCAACTGCGCGCGCTGGCCGATTTGATGAAGGCGGCCTACCGGCGGCGCGCCGAAGACGACGAAACGAAACTGGTCGCCGACGCCACCGCGGCGAAGAGCGACATCAAAGCCGCGCAACTCACCGCCGCCCAGAGCTTCAACTGGGCCGACGCCAAGAAGACCGAGTTGGACAAGTTCGTGCTGGCACAGACCGAGCTGACCGACAGTTCGGTCAAAGCGCTGCAGGACGACACGCGCACGGCCGGCACAACGGCGCGCGAACTGATTCGCAACTGGGCGGACGAAAAGCTGGGCGAGCAGCGTTCGTGGCTGCAGAAGCTCCTGGACAAATTCGTCGACTGGTACAAAGCGGCGATGGCCGAGAGCCGGGCATGGGAGACGCAGCGCAACAAAGCCACCCGCGACGCCGTGGCGAGCGACATCATTGCGCTGAACACGGCGATCGTGCTGGGCGGCGAGGACGTCGACGTGGACGCCGAGGGCGCACTGAGCGACCTCAGCGACGAGCAACAGGCCGTCTTCAAGGCGTATTACAGCAAAACGAGCGCGACCAAAGGCGACAGCATCGCCGCCGTGGCGGCCGGCCTGCGGGTGCGGATCGCCAAGGAGCGCGCGCCCGCCCTCGTCCAGCAGTTGGAGACGCTGCTGGACGAGCAGCCCGCCGAGAAGTGCGTCGAACTGGAGGCGCTCGCACGAGCCGAGACGCCCTCGTTCAGCGCGGCCTATGTGTCCGACGAGGTCTATGCGGCCCTGCATGGCGGCCTGACGGGCTGGAACGAGGAGTCGCGCGTCTTCAATGCGCTGACCGGCCTGACCAAAGCGCAGAGCCGCGCCGTGCGCGCGTATTACCAGAACGATCACGGGCTGAACCTCGAATCGGACCTGAAGAGCGAGCTCAAGAGCACCTTCCGCAAGTACGATCCCGAGGCCGATCGCGCGGTGGCGTTGCTCAACAACGAACCGGAAAGCGCCGATGCGGCCAACATCTACTACGCCCTGCACGGCGGCCTGGGCATCAACGACACTGACGCGGTGATGAAGGCGCTGCGCAACAAGTCGCCCGCGCAGCAGGCCAAGATCAAGAAGTTTTACCTCGACAAGTACAAGCTCGACCTGGATGACGATCTGCACGGCGAACTGAAGCCGCTGATCACCAACGACACGCACGACGACGAGCAGGCCAAGGCGCTGCGTGCGGGCGATGTGAACCGGGCGGATACCATCGCTGTCGATAGTGCGCTGCACGGCGGCATCTTCGGGCGCGGCGGGGTGTTCAAGGCGGATACGGACAAGATCGAAGCGGTACACAAGCAGATCCGCGAGGACGTCAAAGCGCAACTGGACGCGAAGGCGGCGGCCGAGGCGCGCGCCGGCGGGCGCGAGCCGACGGCGACGTCGGCGGAAATCGAAGCGGAGGTCGCGCGGCGCAACCGGCAACTGGAAAGCGCCTACGGCGTCGTGTACGGCAAGGCGGGCGACGCCAAAGACGCATCGGGCGACAGCGCGCTGCGTGCCGCCTACAAGGACCGCTTCGGCAACAACCCCAAAGACGACGCGCGCATTCAACTGGTGACCGGGCTGCTCGACAACGACCTGACCAAGGCCGATGCGGCCAAGCTGGCGATCGAGCACCAGAGCCTCGTCTACGCCTCGGACGAAATCCAAAACAACGTGCTGGAGGAGCAGTACAAGCGCGCGCTGGAAGCCAAGCGTCGCGATGTCGGTCCCGGCCTGCGCCGCGCCATGCAGAAGCGGCGCGACGAGGACGCCCGCAACGGCCAACCCTGGGATATCTACAAAGTGCGCGCTGAAGAGAAGAAGATCGAGAAGCAGCTTGAGGACGAAGCCAAGGGGCTGGCGAAGCTGAACATGGACAACCTGCGTACCACCTACGATTCAACCGTGGGCGCGTACGGCGAAGGCAGCTTCGGGTTCCAGATCAACCGCTTCACGTCCGGCTACGACCTGGACAAGAGCAAACTGCTGCGCGAGCAGGGCGGCTATCTCTCGCCCGCCCAGCAGGTGTTCTTCGCCACCGAAGGGGTGGGCACCAGCGGCGACCAGTTCAAGGCGGCGTTGAAGGGCAAGTCGAAGGAGGAAATCGCCCAGATCGAGCGCGACTTGCTGGAGGTGCGCGCCGACCAGATTGCGCGCAGCGATTGGCGGTGGAAGTCGCCGGCCGAGGTCAAGCGTCTGAAAGAACAGTGGATCAAGGATCACTCGAAGGATACACTGTCTGAACTGGTCGGCGACGAAACCAGCGGTCGCCTGAAATGGGAGTTGAATCTGGCGCTGCGCGGCGAGCCGCAGAACGAGAAGGACGAGATCCAGTTGGCGCGCGACAAGCTGGCCTATGAGAAAGGCATGCACGGCGCTTCGCTCATTGATGCCGTGCCCGGCCTGGGGGCTGCGCGCGCGCTCGGCAATTGGCGCTCACAGCACGAACTCGATGTGCTCGAAAAACGCATGAAGCGGCTGGAAGATCAGTACAAACTGGTGGACGAACAGAACGCGCTGATCAAGGCGGCCGCCAACGATCCGAGCGTTACGCCGGCTGACCGGGCTAAATTGCTGGAGGAGCGCGTCAACCGGCTGGCGAGGTTCGGGCAGATCTCCACCAGCGTGGATAGCGCCGTCGAGAAGCACGCCGAACAGGTAAACGCCGTGGCGGACGCCGTCGTCAAGGTCGTCGCGACCACGGTGGCCGTGGTCGCGCTGGTCGTTGTGGCGATCGGCAGTGCCGGCACGGCGGTGCCGGCCGAGATCGCCGCTGTTTCGGCGTTTCTCACGTCAGCCGCCGGTGCAGCCACCGTGGCGGCCGCCACGGCGGTGGTGGGCGTGGCGATCAAGGCGGCCATGCTCGGCGACACCTACGAAGGCGAGACGGCGCTGAAGGAACTCGGCATTGGCGGCGTGGACGCACTGGTGAGTGCCGCCACCGCCGGGGTCGGTGGCAAGTTCCTGAGCTCGGCGTTCGACCAATTAGCAGTCAAGCTGGCGAAGGAAGGCTGGACGAAAGCGGAGATTGCCGCGCTCAAGGTAATGATGAGCGAGGGCGCCCTGCAAAAGCCGATGCTGGGGCGGCTGGCTGCCAAAGGCCCCGTCTCGAGTTTCCTCGTACACGGTCTGGTGAGCAGCGGCGAGAACTTTGCGCAGGGGTTGCCCAGCACGGTGCTGGGCGTGGCGCTGGACCGGTCGCCGGGCGACCCGGGCAAGAAGTTGCAGCAGGCGCTGAAGGGGCACGCCATTCAGAGCGCGGCGATGGGGTATGGCGGTCATGCGCTGACAGCGGGCATCGGAAAGGCCGCGGCGAAAGTGTGGCCGGAGCGCGTCAATACACCGCCCGTCGCGGGCAACGATCCAAAGGCCACGGTACGCGAAGGCGATCGCGCCGCTACCGGTCAAACGGGCGAACGGACGGCGGTCAAACCCGACGATCCCGTGTTGAAGTCCACGGACGAACTGCCGGCCAACCGGCGCGGCGAAGACAAGATCGCGGCCGATGCACAGGAGGCGCTCCAGAAGGGGGAGTTACAGACCGCCGAGCAGAAGACCAAGCCGACCACCGCGCGGGACAACGCGCCAGAAGCGCCGACTGAGCCACTCCCCGAGCATAAGAAGGCGCAGGCGACGGACGATGCGGCTGCCAAGCCCAAGGCGTCCACGGATGACCCGCAGGTTAACCCGCCGCGTAAGGCCCCGGATACGCCCGAAACCAGTTCGATGTCCGGCACCCAGCACAGCGGCTCGCTGCTGCATGCGCCGCCGGAACCGGCGCCCGGGCGCATCACGCAGGCGTGGAACAACGCCAAGAAGCGCTACTACCAGTATCAACACGATCGCTGGGTCAAGTCGGTGCTCGAAGGCGGGATGGCGGCCGGCAGACCGCCCAAAGCCGGAAATCCGGGACCGCCATTTACCGATAATCACTTCACCTATCGCGAGGGCATCTACTCGCCGGAGAAGGCGTATCAGGCCTACAACGAGGCGCTGGCGCGGGCCAACGGGCGCGAGGTCGGCATCTATCGCGACACGCTCACCGGCGAATACATCGTCCGCGTCGGCGATCACGGGTCGGTCGGCGGGCCGCACCGCAATGGCAATGCGGTGGAGACCGTGCTGCACTACCACCCGAACAACGAGAATGTGCTGGTCTATCGCATGCCGGCGCCGAACGATGTCCAGAATACGTGGAACCGGGCACAGGCAAACCAACCCGCGCAGCGGCCGCTGACGGAGTTCGTCGAGTTCCCGCTGCCCGATGGCAGCCGCGGACGCACGGCCTGGACCGTCGTGCCGGCCGGCGAGCATACCGACGCCCGGATCATCGTCGAGTACGTCAATGCGAAGGGTGAGCGCGTGCGGCAGGAGTTCAGCCACCCGACCGAGTTTGCAGAAGAGTGGGGCTCGCGCACGCGCTTCGTCGATCCCGATCCGAAAAACCCGCAGTATCAGGACCTGCGCCGCGACATCGACGAATGGCTGCGGCGCAACGGCCACCGTGACATAGCAGAAACGGACCTCGTACCGGATTTCGGCGATTCCAGTATGGCGCGCAGCGGGCGCGCGGCGGCCAAACCGGCCGGGCCGCCGGCGCCCAACCCGCGCAAGTCGTATGCCGAATCGGAGTGGCGCAGTTTCATCGACAATCCGCCCAAGGGCAAGACCGGCGACGACATGCGCTACCTGCGGTACCTGCAGCACTTCCGCGAGGAAAACGGCAGCATCCGCGGCGCGATGGACCGGTCGGACTGGCAGGCGGTGAAGGACGTGCTGGAGGCCAATCGGGCGCGCGGGCGCGTGGACGAAGACAATGCGCTGGCGTCGGCCGGCGTGGAAAACAACAATTACACCACGAGCACTGTCACAGGCGATGCCCGTGATATCGTGCGCTACGAGTCGAAGAAGGTCAGCCCCGGCGAGGTCATCGAGACGCGGCCCGACGGTGTGACGGAAAAATACTGGGTGGACGTCAAGGCGACCGAGCAGGACACCATCTTCTATACCGAGCAGTTGAAAGTGCAGAAGGAAGGCGCGGCAAAGGAGAAGCCGCCGCGCAAACTGGCGGTGATCATCACCAACGACAATCCGGGCGGCGTGCGGCCCAGCAATGTCCTGGAGACCGAAGCGCTGGTGCTGCACCGCGACAGCAAGACCGGCAAGTGGCGCATGTGGGACACGCGATTGAACGATGGGCAGGGCGGCTGGGGATCGGCTATTACAAAGGAAGACGTGTCCAAACTGCTCGGCGGCGCCACGCCCAGGTAGCCACGCGGGCTGTGGTATGATAGGAACACAAGACCATGCCTGATCAGATTCTCGTGGCCCTCATCACGCGCGAGCCGATGCGCAAGGCGGCTCCACTCAAACGACTGGCGGACGCGCTCACCGCCGCACCGCAATTCGCGCCGACCGGTTGGAGCACGACGGACGGCCTACCGCTAACGTCGTTTGAGCCAAAGGCATTCGTCAGCCACCTGATTGCCCTCAAATCTGACGAAAGCACGGTGCAGATCGCCCGCCGCGCCGCCGTGAAATACGACGGGTTTTGCGATCTGCGCAATGACGGCGCGTCCGCATCAATGCGCCTGACCTTCGGCGCCGTCGGCGCCGAGGACGCGGTGCGCGGCGTCTTTGAGCTCGGCGACCGCCTAGCCGAAAACACGCGCGCGGAGTTTGGCATCGTGCACCCGGTCTGGCCGTCGAAGCCCGGCGACCGGTTCCCATCGTACGGCGGGTCCGGCAAATTCGCCACCCACGAGTATGTGGAGTACGGTCCCGTGGCCGTTTGTGCGCGTACATGGTTTGGCGCGCGCCTCATCAAACTGATCGGCCAGGCACGGCTGGCCAACCTCGGCGCGCAGAAAACCGATTGGGGCGGGATGCGGTTAGATTTGGTGGAATCGCCGTGGGCATCGGACCGCCAAACGCTTGCAGCCCGGCAGGCCGTCGTCATGGCTGCGCTAAAGGACACGGGCGTGTTTGGCGATTATTCAACCTATCCGTTTTACACCCGAGGGGCGCGCTGGCGCTGAGCCGTAGCGACTGCGCGGTTCAGTCGAATCGCATATGTCATCATGCGAGAACCTGTCTTCTCGGACAACGGATGCAACGGCCGCTTCCGACCCGCGACTCGTCGCAGGCCGGAGTGCGTGGTGACGCTAGGCCGCTGGTCAGTATAACCTCCCCTATTTCTTCGTGCGCGCAGGCGCGACGCGGGAAAGAGCGGCTTCGCAGACACCCGATCTGCTGATGTATAATCAGCGCTAATGACCCTCTCCGCTGATTCACAAATGCAGGCGCGCCTGCGCGCCCTGCCCTCGGTTGACCAGAAGTCGGACGGCGCGGCCGGCGCACGTTCCGGTGCTACCCGTTGAGCAAAGCGCGCGCGAAGTTCTTCTCGTCGTTCAGCACCGACATCGGCTACAAGAAGACATACGACTGGCGCAACGCATAGGCGGCAGCGTAGCGGAGAAGATCAAGCGGTGGGGGCCCATAACGCCCCGCCGCTTTCTACTTAGCAGGCGAACACTACAATGCAGTGATGTATATTGTGATGTATAATAGGTTTCGAGGGTATCCATGAGCCAAAAAGTTCGCAAGCAAGTCTATATCGAGAAACGCCAACAGATTCTGTTGCGGCGCTTGGCACGCACACGCGGCGTGAGCGAGGCCGAGTTGATCCGCGAAGCGATTGACCAGCAAGCGTCATCCGGCGCGCCGCAGGCGCCGGACCCGGCTGCGTGGGCGGAAGCACGCCGGTTGATGCTGGCCCAGCACGCACAAGGCCCATCACCCGCTCAGCCTCGCACCTGGCGGCGGGAAGACCTCTACGAGGAGCGCGCGCAGCGCATGGATTCCGGAGCACCGGACACCCTGCAGGCAGCGACCAAGCTTGCCGACGAGAAGGACGAGCGGATCCACTTCCAGTCTTTTGAAGTGGAAGTGTCGGGCGAAGGCGTCCGGCATCGGACAGCGTATGATCATGGAACGTGGTCCTGCGACTGTGAGTCTTACAAGACGCATGCACAGTGTAGCCATACGGTGGCCATGAAACGCACGCTCGGTCGCATGATTCCGAAGACGATCAAAGCCTAGGAACAATATGCCTGCCGCACTCATCGACGCCAATATTCTCGTGTACGCGCACGACCCCGGCGAACCGGTCAAGCAGACGCAAGCGATTGCCCTGCTTGACCATCTCTACGAAACCGGCTTCGGGCGTTTGAGCGTGCAGAGCCTGGGTGAGTTTTTCTACGTCATCACGCGCGGGAACACACCCCGGTTGTCACCCGTTGATGCAGCCGCGCGGGTGGACCTGCTGGTACGCGCCTGGCCTGTGCTGAACACAACGCCGTTCGTCGTGCTCGAGGCCATGCGGGGTGTGCACGCGCACAAGCTCGCTTACTGGGACGCACAAATCTGGGCTACGGCTCGCTTGAACCAGATACCCATCGTCGTGAGCGAGGACTACAGTGTCGGTTCCATCATTGAAGGCGTGCGTTTTGTCAATCCGTTTGCGTCGGGTTTTGATCGGGATCGGTGGTTTCCTGCGAGATAGCGTGCAACCTCTGCGACTTATGAATTTCGATCACGTCACGGCGTGTCACTCATGACCGCCACCAATGAAGCACGAATGCAGGCGCGCCTGCGCGCCCTGCCGTCCGTCGACCAGATGCTGGCGACGGCGCCGCTGCACGACCTGTCGATGCGCTACGGCCGCCCGGCCACGCTCGACGCCGTGCGCGCGGTGCTCGACGACTACCGCGCGCTGATCCGTCGCGGCGGCGACGCGCCAATGCCCGCGCTGATGCACGACGACGTGCGCCTGCGCCTCGAGCAGTTGGCGCGCCCCACGCTCTACCCGGCGATCAACGCGACCGGCGTGATCGTGCACACCAACCTCGGGCGCGCGCCGCTCTCCGCGGCCGCGCTGAAGGCGATGCAGGCGATCGGCGGCGTCTACTCCAACCTCGAATACGATGTGGCGGCCGGCGAGCGCGGCTCGCGCACCGTGCATGCCACACGCCTGCTCACGCGGCTGACCGGCGCGGAGGACGCGCTGGTCGTCAACAACAACGCCGCCGCGCTGATGCTGGGTCTGGCCGCGTTCGCGCGCGGGCGCGAGGTGATCATCTCGCGCGGGCAACTGGTCGAGATCGGCGGCGGGTTCCGCATCCCGGAGATCATGGAGCAATCCGGCGCGACGCTCGTCGAGGTCGGCACGACCAACCGCACGCGCATCGCCGACTACGAGAACGCCATCACCGAGCGCACCGCACTGCTGCTGCACGTGCACGCCAGCAACTTCCGCATCGTCGGCTTCACCGAGTCGGCGTCGCTGGCGGAGATGGCCGCGCTGGCGAAGCAGCGCGGACTTGTCCTGCTGAACGACCTCGGCAGCGGCGCACTGCTCGATACGGCGGCGTACGGGCTGGCGCACGAGCCGACGCCGGGCGAATCGCTGCAGGCCGGCGCGGACATCGTCTGCTTCAGCGGCGACAAACTGCTCGGCGGCCCGCAGGCCGGGCTGATCGCCGGGCGCAAGGAGACGATCGCACGCCTGCGCAAGCACCCGATGACGCGCGCGCTGCGCGTGGACAAGGTGACGCTCGCCGCCCTGCAGGCAACGCTGCTGCACTATGTCAAGGACGAGGCGTTGAAGGAGGTGCCGGTCTGGCGCATGATTGCCGCCCAACCGGACGCTCTGCGCGAGCGCGCTTCGGGCTGGCTCGGCCAACTGGCGGGCGACTGGGAACTGGTCGAAGGACACTCGACCATCGGTGGCGGCAGTCTGCCCGAAGAGACGCTGCCGACCATCCTGCTGGCGTACAACGTCGCGCAGCCCAATGCGTTCGCCGCCGAACTGCGCCGCGCCTGGCCGCCCGTCGTCGCGCGCGTGGAGCACGACCAGGTGCTGTTCGACCCGCGCACCGTGCTGCCGGAGCAGGATGCGGCGCTGATTGCCGGGATACGGGCGGCGCAGATGAAACAAGCCGGATTGTAGGGGCACGCCTTGTGCGCGTCCCCCGCCGGGCCGGGCAACGGCAAGCGTTGCCCCTACGCCCGCGAATAACACGAATCTGCACGAATACGAAACCTGATTCGCCTTCGTGCTTCTTCGTGTGCCTTCGTGGACAAAGAGATTGGCGAAGATTCGCGTTATTCGCGGATTGGCCTTTATGATAGGGGAGGAACCATGAAACTCGCAGGACAGTTCGCACTGGTCACCGGCGCCAGCCGGGGCATCGGGTACGCGATTGCGCTGGCGTACGCGCAGGAAGGCGCAGATGTCGCGATCACCGGGCGCTCCGCGCCGGAGCTCGACGAACTGCGCGGGCGCATCGAGGGCATGGGGCGGCGCTGCCTGGCCATCACCGCCGACCTGGGCGCGCGCGGCGGCGTGGACGAAGTCTGGTCGCAGGTGCAGTCCGGCTTCGGGCGCCTCGACATCCTCGTCAACAACGCCGGGCTTGGCAGTGCGAGCAACCCGAAGCCGGTGGCCGATTACGACGACGACTTCTGGGAAGCGTCGCTCTACCTGAACCTGACGGTGCCGTACCTGCTGAGCAAGCGCGCCCTGCAAGGGATGCTGGCGCGCAAGTCCGGGCGCATCATCATGGTCGCGTCGATCAACGGCAAGACGCCGGCGATCCACGCCTCGGCGTACACGGCCAGCAAGCACGGCCTGCTCGGCCTGACGCGCGCGATGGCGCTGGAGGTCTCACGCGACGGCGTGACCGTCAACGCGATCTGCCCCGGCCCGGTGCGCACGAAGATGAACAACGCGCGCGTGGCGTACGATGCGCAGCGCGCGGGCGTAAGCGTGCCGGAGTTCGAGTCGGGCATGACGCTGCTCGGCCGCCGGCTGGAGCCGCACGAGATCGCGCCGATGGCGGTCTTCCTGGCCAGCGCGGAGGCGGCGGTCATCACCGGGCAATCGTTCAACGTGGATGGCGGGAGGCT
Organism: Chloroflexota bacterium; assembly: GCA_016235055.1. Taxonomy (NCBI): domain Bacteria; kingdom Bacillati; phylum Chloroflexota; species Chloroflexota bacterium. Next base: position 39,029 of record JACRMK010000023.1, read on the forward strand.
GTTGAGCGCATGAAAATCGCCGCGTATGTGATCGCCGTGTTGGTCGCGCTGGCGGGCGCAGTCTTCCTCTTGCAGGGATTACGCTTTCTGCCGAGCGCGGTCATGTACGGCAAACCGGAGTGGGTCATCATCGGCGCGCTCATGATCGTGGCGGCGGTCGGGTTGGCGGCGTGGACGAGGATGCGAAAGTAGGGGCGTTCAATTGAGCGCCATTATGGTGTGTCACGCGATAATAGAACGCAATGCTCACCTAGTATCACACCACTCCGTTCCTGGTATGGCTATGAACGCAGCGTGGCTATGAAAGCGCCAAAGCGCCTCGCATTGCCACTCCGAAGAGTTCGGTGGTGGAGAATAATCGCTCTTGCAGCTCTTATTGGCGGAATCTTCTGTTGCGGCTTGGGCGCTGGACCGCTATTGGTTAGAGACGACGGTCCCCATGAAGCAGACGCAATTGTTGTCATCGGCGGTGACCATAAACCAGAACGCCTCGCGCGGGCGGCTGCCCTGCATCAATTAGGATACTCCCCTGTGGTTGTAATCAGCGCAGGCACCCAAGTCATTGAAGGCGGAGAGTCCATGCCAGAGGCAGAGGTGATGCGCCGACAGGCTTTGGCACTAGGCATACCCGAGACATCTGTACTGATCGAGGACCAGTCACTGTCGACCTATCAGAATGCCATCTACACAAAACTGATCAGCGAACACTATGGGTTCGAGTCGATTCTGTTAGTGACATCTACCTATCACAGCCGGCGAGCGGCGCATATTTTCCGCGATGTGTTCGGTCCGAATTATGCTATTTGGGTACAGCCATCTCCCCCTGATCTGTGCACGGTATGTTGGTGGCTGCAACCCGATCAAGCCAGAGTGGTGGGGTACGAGTACTACAACTGGGCTTTGTTGGCCATCCAGTCAGCCACAAGTCGGTAGGAGGTGGAATCCTAGCGCCTCCTCGTGTTGGCTTGTTACCAAGCCCTGTTGTGTATGGGGCAAGCCCAAATGGCTCATCATCGGGGCGCTGATGATCGTGGCGGCCGGCGCGCTGGCGGTGTGGACGAGGATGCGGAAGTAGGGGCGAACCAGTGTGTTCGCCCCGCACCGGGCAGACACGCAGGTTTGCCCCTACGGAGAGGGCGTTGCCGCTATTGCGTGGCTACGGTGGGTGTAATCCGCATATACGACTCGCGCCATTTATCGGTCGTGTCCCATTGGAATGGCGTTTGCACGGTCGTGCGCGGGTAGCGCGCCGTCACCAGCAGAGCGAGCGCCATGCGCAGGATCGCACGCTGCATCTTGGCATCATCCGGTTTGCCGCACGGATTGCCAAGCGGGAAGTCCGCGAACACGAAGCGCGGGACTCCGCACTGCTCCACGATATCGCGCGCCGAACCGACCACGACGGTCGGCAAGCCATTGGCTTCGAGGTGCCGGGCGACCAGACTCACGGTCTGGTGACAAACCGGTCAGAGCGGAAAGAGCAGGACGGCGTCCACTGCGTCGGCGCGGCAGTGCGCCAGGATGGCCGGCGCATACTCGGATTCGGTCTTGCGCTGGCTGTAGTCCGTCGGCACGCCATAGAAGCGCGGCGACGGACTGCCGATGACGCCGGCTTCCGCGCTCTCCGCGAGGCGCTGGATTGGGAGGTATGACTCGATATCGCGCGTGTGCGTCGCTTCTTTGTGCCAGAATAGGTGCTCGGTGTAGAGCGCGGGCTGTACCACGGCGGGGGCCGCGTACACTTGCTTAACGCGCTCCCGGACGTTTCGCCGATCCCCGGGCAACGCCGCCGTCGTGATCAACCCGATCCGGCACTCGGCGAGCGGTTTCGCCAAGGGCACGAACGGCGTGTCGGTGTGGTAAGCCCATCGATAGGGGTTGGCTGACCCGCGCGCACGATAGTATTCGCGCGATTTGTCGATGTAGCTGACGAAGACGCGATGTGCTTTATCGAATTCGCTCATTGCGTGTCATTATAGACAGGCGGGCTGGCCGAGTCAAGGACGGCGCGCCCACACGACATGCGGGCGCTCCTACCGCGCGGCAAGCCGGAGTGGCTATCATCGGCGCGCTGATGATCGTGGCGGCCGGCGCACTGGCGGCGTGGACGGCGCGGCGCACGCAATAATCGACGTGTGCTAACGCAAGTTGCCCGCACGCATCTATTGATTTACAATCCTGATCTGAATAGATGAGCTCCGTCCAAATCATGCGCATCCATGGATACCATCTGAAAAGACGTATATGCCAAAGAATCCACTTGCCGAAGTGTTCGGGTTTCCCGTGGGCAACATGAGCGCGGATGCGCAAAGAAGTAGACAAAGCCGCTTTTGCCCCTTCAACAATTCCTCGGGTATCCAATGCACAAAGAGCAGCGCGACCGATCCGCTCGGCGTCTGCACCATTTTTGATAATGACGACCTGGTAGTAACGTGCCCCGTTCGCTTCCGGGACAACAACATCATTGTGTCGGATGCAGCCTCTTTCTTTTTTCCTGGCAGCGGATTCGTGGTCTTGACGGAAGTGCGTCTTCGTGACAAGCATGGCAAACCGGCCGGCGATATTGACATGGTGTTGGCGAAGGTAGATGATGCGGGGCAAGTATTGGATTTCGGTGCTATTGAAGTTCAGGCGGTGTATATTTCCGGCAACGTGAGAAACGCCTTCAAGAAATACATGGAAGATCCGGCGGTCAACCACGATATGGAATGGCGGGGGAAGAACTATCCGAACCCTGATTATCTGTCGTCATCTCGTAAGCGGCTGGCACCCCAGTTGATTTTCAAAGGCGGTATTCTTCACGCATGGCAAAAGAAGATGGCTGTTGTTGTGGATGAAGCATTCTTCAATCGACTCCCGAAGATCAGGCGAGTCAACAAAAGCGAAGCTGACATTGCGTGGATGGTTTACGGTCTTCGCTACGACCATTCGAGCAAACGTTATATCCTTGAGCGCCGGAAGACTCTGTACACACTGTTTGAGAGCGCGCTCGAAACGATTACCAAACCGTCTATCGGCGATGTTGACGAATTCGTGAGACACTTACAGCAGCAGATAAAGAAGCGCAGAACCAAAGGGATGCCGGCCGGTACCCTCATTGCGCCGGATGTGGAACCCGCAGCCGATTTGTTTGACAATGAATAGGCAAGAGAAGATGACGCAATTACACCTTTTAGAAGATGTGGAGTCGGTGGTCAATGTCGCCTCTGTACCACATCGAAGCCCCTTCCGCTATCCGGGCGGCAAAACGTGGCTGATTCCCAGTATACGACATTGGTTGTCGTGCTTGCCCAGACCTCGGAATTTTGTTGAACCATTTGCAGGAGGCGCAATCGTCGGATTAACCGTTGCTTTTGAAAACCTGGCTGACCGCGTGGTTCTGGTTGAGCTAGACGATCAGGTAGCCGCCGTCTGGCAAACAATCATAGAAACCGATGGGGGACCTGCGTGGCTGGCCGATCAAATAGGCAAATTCGAACTTACAGCAGAGAACGTGGCCTCGCTTTTGTCGTCATCTCCACGAACGACAAGGGCAAAGGCGTTCAGAACAATCGTCCAAAATCGTGTAAGTCATGGCGGAATTCTGGCTACTGGCGCCGGGCTGCTCAAAAATGGTGAAAACGGAAAAGGACTAGGTTCACGCTGGTATCCCGAGACCTTGCGACACAGGATTCTGAACATCGCCAATGTCAGAAAGTGTATCCGGTTTATTCATGGTGATGCATTTGAGGTGCTGAAAACCTATTCCGATCGCACCGACACGGTATTCTTCGTCGATCCACCTTATACCGCCTCTAAGAAGAGGGCTGGGACGCGGCTCTACCGTCACCATCAGATTGACCACGAGCGATTATTCGATAAATTGGAGCGGGTACAAGGTGATTTCTTGATGACTTACGATGACTCGGAAGAAGTGAGAGCGTTGGCCGTCAAACACAGGTTTGAAACCTGTCTCATCGCGATGAGCAATACTCACAACACCAAAATGAAGGAATTGTTGATTGGTCGCAATTTGGGTTGGGTAGATAAGGGCCTCGTGCTCAATAATACCTTGGGCAAGTGACTATGCTCGTCTCTCAGAAACACACGCAACGATATAACCTCTCGCCAATAGCCAATCCTCACGCTTTGTGGTAAAGTTTCACCCATCCGGCGCCCATCGGGCGCGTGTGTTATGAGCACGGCGTACCTCTATTCCGAGCGATTCCTCGAGCACGCGGAGCCGGGGCACCCCGAGCGCCCCGACCGCCTGCGGGCCATCGTCCGCGCGCTGCGCGAGAGCGGCACCTTGGCGCGCATGACGCCGCTAGAGTTCGGCCCCGCAACAGTTGCGCAGGTCGCGGCCGTGCACCGCCCGGCCTACATCGACCTGCTGCGCGAGATCTGCGCGAGCGGCGGCGGGCGGCTCGACGCCGACACCTACGTCACTCCGCAGTCGTTCGATATTGCCCTGCTGGCCGCCGGCGCGTGCGTACGGTTGGCCGACGCCATCTATAACGGCACGGTGAACAACGGCATCGCGCTCGTGCGCCCGCCGGGCCACCATGCGACAAGCTCGACCGGCATGGGCTTCTGCTTGTTCAACAACGTCGCCATCGCCGCGCAGCACCTGCTCGACGCGCACGGCCTGCAGCGCGTGATGATCGTCGACTACGACGTGCACCACGGCAACGGCACGGAGAACATCTTCTACGCCGACGCGCGCGTGCTGTATATCTCCACGCACCAGTACCCGCACTACCCCGGCACCGGCCACTGGCGCGATATCGGGCAGGGCATGGGGCTGGGCACGACGCTGAACGTGCCGATGCCGGCCGGCGTCGGCGACAAGGGCTACCAGTACGTCTTCGACGAGTTGATCTGGCCAAGCGTCGAGCGCTACAGCCCGCAGTTCATCTTCCTCTCGGCGGGCTTCGATGCACACCATCGCGACCCGCTGGCCGACATGCAGCTATCGGTGCGCGGCTACGCCGGGCTGACGCGCACGCTGAAGGCGATGGCCGACGAGCAGTGCGGCGGGCGCTTTGCGGTCGTGCTCGAGGGCGGCTACGACCTCGACGCGGTCGCGCAGGGCACGCTGGCCGTCTGCCGTGTGCTGCTCGGCGACGACGATATCCCCGACCTGCTCGGTCCGGCCCCGCACGCCGAGTACGATATCGAAGACTACATATACCAGTTGAAGGCGTTCCACCTGCTGGCATAGCAGAAAATCCCAAACCCCAACTTCCAAATCCCAAACACATTGTCGCCTTGAGGATATCCATACTGCATGCGGGTATGCGATGCGGCAGAAGCCCGGGCACAGTCTATCCAAGCTCTCACTCCGGCGCGCGTCGGAATCCGGATAGAGGCATCCGGTTTGCGATAACCTCGCCGCCTTGGCGGCCTGGGAGGTTTCTATGTGTTATAATCCCGTTGTGAAGCGATATTTGCGCGCTGCGCTCGCTGCAATCGTGTTGTTGCTTGCCCTTCGGCAGGCCGCCGCGGCCCAGGGCGCGCCGCGCGTGGTCGCCGCCACGGTAGACGGCCCGATCGTTGCGGTCGTATACGACTACCTGAATCGCGCCATCGGCATCGCCGAGCAGGACGGCGCGGACGCCGTGCTGGTGCGGCTAAACACGCCCGGCGGCGACGTGGCCACCACGGAGCGCATCATCCAGCGCTTCGGTGCGTCGCGCGTGCCGGTCATCGTGTACGTCACACCGCGGCGCGGCGCGGCGTTCAGCGCCGGCACGCTCATCACGCTCGGCGGGCATCTCGCCGCCATGGCGCCGGAGACGCAGATCGGCGCGGCCAAGCCGATCAGCGGCAGCGGCGACAACCTCGACAGCGACTCGCGCGACAAGGCGGTGAACGCCCTGCGCGCGATGGTGCGCACGCTGGCGCGCAACCGGCCGCCCGGCTCTATCACATGGGCCGAGCAGACGATTACCCAGGCGGTCGCCGCGACCGAGGAAGAGGCGCTTAAGCTCGGCGTGATCGACCTGATCGCGAGCGACGAGCGCGACCTGCTGGTGCGCGCCGACGGGCGCACGATCGTGCTGAACGGGCGCGCGGTCACGCTGCATACGGCCAACGCCAGCGTGCGAAATGCGGATATGACGTGGGGCGAGAGCCTGCTGTATATCTTAATCAACCCCAACATCGCCGCCATCCTGCTGTTCATCGCCGTCAACGGGCTGCTGATCGAGTGGCAGTCGCCGGGCATCGGCTTCGGCGGCATCGCCGGGGCGATCGCGTTTATCCTGTTCCTGTACGCCGTCGGCACGCTGCCCGTCAACCTGACCGGCCTGCTGTTCATCGGGCTGGCCGTCGCGCTGTTCATCTTCGATATCACCGCGACACAGCACGGCGCGCTCACGCTGGGCGGCGTCGCCGCGTTCTGCATTGGCGCGCTGATCCTCTTTGAGCCGTCGTATGTGCCGCTGTCGCTTGGGCTCGTTGCCGCGCTGGCGCTGCTCATGGGCAGCCTGTTCCTGTTTGTGTTCGGCAAGGGCTACGCCGTGCGGCGGCTGAAGCCGGTGCTGGGCGCGCAGGCCATGCTCGGCCGGGCGGTGACGGCGCGCACCGACCTGGCGCCCCAGGGCTTCGTGTATGTGGAGGGCGCGCTGTGGGAAGCGACGTCGGAGAGCGGCGCGATCAGCGCGGGCGAACCGGTCGTCATCACGGCCATCCACGGGCTGAAGCTCACGGTGCGATCGAACAAATCCCAAATCCCAAACTCCAATTCCCAATGAGACAACGGACTGTGAAACGGACCAACGGACAACTCAAAGGCATGCTGCGCTGGACGGCATGGCTCGTGCTGGCCGCGCTGCTGGCCTCGTGCGGGTTGATGGAAGACGTGCCGCCGGTGGCGCACGCGGGCAGCGACCAGAGCGTGAAGCTCGGCGCGCCGATCACGCTCGACGCATCGAAGAGCCGCGAGATCGACGGCGGCAGCATCGTCGAGTACCGCTGGGTGGTCACCGGCGTGCCGAAGGGCAAGGAAGATTTCCTGAACCGGGTGCTCTCGACCGGCAAAGATCCGAAGGCGAGCGTGCAACTGCCTTCCGACGATGGCGCGCTCGGCGTCTGGACGATCGAGGTGTTTGTAACGGACGACGGCGGCAACCGCGCCGCCAACGATGTGCGTATTACGCTGGTCAAATAGCATTCCTTTTTCCATTCCGTTTTTTGCAAGGAGAAATGATGGCTGGCACCGAAGAAAGCGGCAAGGCAACCAAGATGGACATGGCCGCGGCCGACGCGGCGCTGCACCAGTTCGCCGATGCGCGCGCGCAGGAACTAGTGGGCGAGGCCGTGCGGTCCGGGGCGGCGTTCACCACCAACCCGGACGCGGCGCTGTTCCAGACTGCGGGCGAAATGAAGCTGGGCGCGGCGCTGAGCGACGAAGTGCGCTTCTCGCTGGGCGGCGCCAACTACATCGCGCAGGGCTTCGGCAAGGGCATCCTGTACGTCGAGGACGGCAACTGGGAGTCGTTCCGCCGTATCGACTGGCCCGCAAAGCCCGCCACCGGCGGAACGCTGGAGGCCGGCAGTTCCGGCGCGAGCGAAGGCGGCAGGTCCGGCTCGTCTTCAATCACCGCGTAGTTTTGAGACAGACTGCGGCGCGGCGCGATTCAATCACGCCGCGCCCACCATTTCAGGAGTTCGACGATGTCCATCATCGAATACATCATCGGGCGCGAAGTGCTCGACTCGCGCGGCAACCCGACCGTCGAGGTTGAAGTCATGCTGGCCGATGGCAGCAGCGGCCGCGCCATCGTGCCATCCGGCGCGTCCACCGGCGCGCACGAGGCGCTGGAACTGCGCGACGGCGACAAGCAGCGCTATCTCGGCAAGGGCACGCAGAAGGCGATCGAGCATGTCAACGGCGAGATCACCGAAGCGATCGAGGGCATGAACGCGCTCGACCAGCAGGATGTCGACGCCGCACTGATCGAACTGGACGGCACGCCGAACAAGAGCCGGCTCGGCGCGAACGCCATGCTCGGCGTGAGCCTGGCGGTGGCGCATGCGGCGGCCGACTTTGGCGGCGAGCCGCTGTACCGCTACCTGGGCGGCATGATGGCGCGCACCCTGCCGGTGCCGATGCTGAACATCCTGAACGGCGGCAAGCACACCGAATGGCAGTCCACCGACTTTCAGGAGTTCATGGTCATGCCGGTCGGCGCGCAGACATTTGCCGACGGTCTGCGCTGCGGCGTCGAGATCTACCACAACCTGGCGAAGGTGCTGCAAAGCCGGGGCTACAAGACCAGCGTGGGCGACGAGGGCGGCTTCGCGCCGGCGCTCAAGGACGACCGCGAGGCGGTCGAGTGCATCCTCGAAGCGATTGAGAAGGCTGGGTACAAAGCGGGCGTCGATGTGATGCTGGCGCTCGATCCGGCGGCCAGCGAGCTGTGGGAAGACGGCAAATACTTCCTGCGCAAGCGCAACCAGCGGCTGTCGTCCGACGAGATGGTCGCGCTGTGGGCCGACTGGGTCAAGCAGTACCCGATCGCGTCGATCGAGGACGGGCTGGCGGAAGACGATTGGGCGGGCTGGCAGGCGATGCGCGCGGCGATGGGCGACCGCGTGCAGTTGGTCGGCGACGACCTGCTGGTCACGAACGTCACGCGGCTGGAGCGGGCGATCAGCGAGCGCGCCTGCAACTCGATCCTGATCAAGCTGAACCAGATCGGCACGCTCAGCGAGACGCTGGCCGCGATGGCGATGGCGGCGCGCGCGGGCTTCACGGCGGTCGTCTCGCACCGCAGCGGCGAGACGGAAGACACCACCATCGCCGACCTGGCCGTGGCGACCAACGCCGGGCAGATCAAGACCGGCGCGCCGGCGCGCAGCGAGCGCGTGGCCAAGTACAACCGGCTGCTGCGCATCGAGGAAGAGCTTGGCGGGTCGGCGGTCTACGCCGGCAGGCAGGCGCTGAGGCTGGCGACTAGCCGCTAGTCACTAGCCGCTAGTCGCTATATTGCACGCCAGCCGGCATCGGCCGGGATGATCGCGCCGTTGATCATCTTCGACTCGTCCGAGGCGAGGAAAACCGCCAGGTTGGCGATATCGGTCGCCTTCAGCATAGCGGGTATGGTCTTGTATACCGGGCCAAGCCGCGCCGAGCCGACCGGGTCCATCTTCGTCGGGTCCACGCTGGCCATGATGCTCGTCTCGACGGCGCCGGCCGCGATCGCGTTGCAGCGGATATGATCGGCCCCGTAGCGCACCGCCGTCTGCTTCGTCAGGCCGATCAGCGCGTGCTTCGAGGCCGTGTACGCCGCACCGGCCGCACCGCCGCCCAATCCGGCGATCGAGGCGGTCATGATGATCGAGCCGCCCCCCTGCTTGATCATAATCGGGATCGCCTTGCGGGACATATACATCGGGCCGTTGAGGTTGATGCCGATCACGCGCTGCCAGATCTCGTCGGTCATCTCGGCGACACCCTGGTTCAAGTCCATGACGCCGGCATTGTTGCACAGCACGTCGATACGTCCGTAGGCCGCCATCGCCTTGTCGATCAGGCTTTCGGCCTCGGCCTGCACCGCCACGTTGATTTTGACGCCGGTGATGCTGCCGCCGGCGGCCTTGACCGCCTCGACGACCTCGGCGAGCGTCTTATCGTTCCACTCGCCGGCCACGATCTTCGCACCCTCTTGCGCGAACAGCAGCGCCATCGCGCGCCCCATGCCTGCGCCGGCGCCGGTGATAATCACAACTTTGTCCTTCAACCGCATAGAGAACCTCCATTAGCGTGAATATGGCCAGGATTGGCCCTGTTCATATTGTGTCCGAAAGGGCCAAACAGGGGCAGGGACAAATGTCCCGTTTGCAGCGGGCGGCCCATAATGGCCGCAGGAAGCACAACAGTCCAAGAAAGCCCTGCGGGCGGGCCGCAGGGCATGGGGTCAGGCGACGATCGGAAGGTCCGGATCGGACTGGAAGCGGGTGCGAGCGCCCGGCGCTTCGCCGGGGCCGTCAGCCAGCGTGCGCAAAGCGCCCAGCAACCGGTCGAGATTGACGTTATGCCGGCCCGCCGCGTCGCCGAGCGTCTGCGCGAGGCTAACGGCGCACGACGAGCAGCCACCCAGGTGAAAGTCGGCCAGCACATCGGCGGCGCGCGGGTGCATGTCGTAGACTTGTTGGATGGTCATCTGCGGCTCGAATTTCAGCAAGCCGGACTGCCGGCGCAGTTCGACGCCCAGATCGACGAGCCTGGTCTGCGTCTCCTCGTCCATCTCGCGCAGCCGGTTCGACAGCGTAAAATAGCGGTCGTACAGCGAGTCGATGCGCTGTTCCAACTGCTGCGCGCGTCTGATCGCCAGCCACGCCACCACCAGACCGGCCAGCCCGATCACTATGCCTGCGTACTCCATGATTTGTCTCCCCTCCCCTCTGGTTTCGTTCCCATTATGGCGCAGTCGCGTAAGCGGTCAATCCAGCAATTCGCATTTTGGAGTCGGCCGCCAATAGGCCCCCTCATCCCCTAGCCCCTTCTCCCCCGCGCGCGCGGGGGAGAA